>CAYRAE010000057.1:0-11729 GCA_964422175.1 uncultured Luteitalea sp.
GGCGCCTACTTCGTGAGCCCGTTCGTCGGGCGTCTCGACGACATCGGGCACGACGGCATGGATCTCATCGAGGACATCGTCGAGATCTACGACAACTACGAGTTCGCCACGCAGGTGCTCGTGGCGAGCACGCGCGGACCGGGCCACATCATCCAGGCGGCCAAGCTCGGCGCCGACATCTGCACGTGCCCGCCGTCGGTGCTCGACGCGTTGTTCAAGCATCCGCTTACGGATATCGGCCTCGAGCGCTTCCTGAAGGACTGGGAGAAAGCGCAGCAGAAGTAGGCCATGACGCACCAGAGTCCGTCCGCGCGGCTGTCTGCGCTCGAAGCGCGCGCCGAGCTCGGTGGCGGTGCGGATCGCATCGCGCGCCAGCACGAGGCGGGCAAGCTCACGGCGCGCGAGCGCATCGAGCGGCTCTTCGATCCGGGCACGTTCGAGGAGGTCGACAAGCTCGTCGTCCATCGCTGCCGCGACTTCGGGATGGAAGCGCAGCAGTATCCGGGAGACGGCGTGGTGTGCGGCAGCGGACGCGTCGACGGACGGGTCGTCCACGCGTTCGCGCAGGACTTCACGGTCTTCGGCGGGTCGCTCTCCGAGACCAACGCCGCGAAGATCTGCAAGGTGATGGATCAGGCCCTCAAGCTGGGTACGCCGATCGTCGGCCTGAACGACTCGGGCGGCGCGCGCATCCAGGAGGGCGTGGCGTCGCTCGCGGGTTACGCCGACATCTTTCTGCGCAACACGATGGCGTCGGGCGTGGTGCCGCAGATCTCGGCGATCCTCGGCCCCTGCGCCGGCGGCGCGGTGTATTCACCCGCCATCACCGACTTCACGGTGATGGCCGAGCACACGAGCTACATGTTCGTGACGGGGCCCGACGTCATCCGCGCCGTCACGCACGAGGACGTCACGAAGGAGGACCTCGGCGGCGCGATGACGCACAACGCGCGCAGCGGCGTGGCGCACTTCGCGGTGCCCGACGACGAGGCGGCGATCGGGCTGGTGCGCGAACTGCTCTCGTACCTGCCGTCCAACAACGTCGACGACCCGCCCGTGCTGTCGTCCTCCGATCCGGCGGAGCGCGAGATCCCGGAGCTCGACACGCTCGTACCTGCGTCGCCCAACCAGCCGTACGACATGCACGACGTGATCGCGCTCGTCGTGGACGATGGCGCGTTCCTCGAGGTGCAGCAGCACTACGCGCGCAACATCCTCGTCGGATTCGCGCGCATGGCCGGGCGCCCCGTCGGCATCGTCGCCAACCAGCCGGCGCACCTGGCGGGCACGCTCGACATCGACGCGTCGGTGAAGGGCGCGCGCTTCGTGCGGTTCTGCGACGCGTTCAACATCCCGCTCGTCACCTTCGAGGACGTCCCCGGCTTCCTGCCCGGCACCGTGCAGGAATTCGGCGGCATCATCAGGCACGGCGCCAAGCTGCTCTACGCGTACGCCGAGGCCACGGTGCCCAAGATCACGGTGATCACGCGCAAGGCCTACGGCGGCGCGTACTGCGTGATGTCGAGCAAGCATCTGCGCACCGACGTCAACCTCGCATGGCCCACCGCCGAACTGGCGGTGATGGGGCCCGAGGGCGCCGTGAACATCCTGTACAAACGCGAGATCGAGACGGCGGAGGATCCCGTGGCGGCCAGAGCCGCCCGCGCGCAGGAGTTCCGAGACGCGTTCGCGAACCCTTACGTGGCCGCGACGCGCGGATTCCTCGACGAGGTCATCGCACCCCGCTTGACGCGCCAGCGCATCTGCCGCGCCCTGGCCCGCCTCCACACCAAGCGCGAAACGATGCCCGCCCGCAAGCACGGCAACATTCCGCTGTAGGACGGCTCAGGGCTTACGACTTACGGCTCACGACTTTGGGGCTCACGGCTTAGGGCCAGGAGCCAGTGGTCTGCGGATGAGCTTCAACATGAGCGTCGCCTGATCAGTGCGGTAACTAGAATCCCGAGACGAAACACGGCTTCATCAGTGGAGACACTCTGTACCAGAACGCCACTGACGCAGGGGCTGAAGAGTCTGTGAAGCAATCGCGACTCGGCGCGGGTGGCGCCGGACGGGGCGCCCCGCCCGCCCGCAAGCACGTCTCCCGTACAAGTGCGTGTCGTGCTGAGGACGGGTCAGGTGTTGGTCCTGCGCTCCGTTGTGCGCAGTCGCTCTGCCCTTTGAGCCTTCTTGCGTTCGTCCTTTCCCCTTCCTGTCTTTCCCCTTTTTCACTGTCTTTGCCCATTGCCCGTTATCCTTTTCTCTTGTGCAGACTCTCCTGATCGCCAACCGCGGCGAGATCGCCGTCCGTGTCATCCGCGCCTGTCGCGAGATGGGCATCGCGACGGTGGCCATCTACTCCGACGTCGATCGTGAGGCGCGGCACGTGCGGTGGGCCGACAGGGCATTTCCGCTCGGGGGGAACGCGCCCGCCGACACGTATCTGCGCATCGACAGCATTCTCGACATCGCGCGCCGCAGCGGTGCTGACGCGGTGCACCCGGGATACGGGTTCCTCGCCGAGAACGGCGCGTTCGCGCAGGCGTGCGTCGATGCGGGGCTGACGTTCGTGGGGCCGTCGCCCGGCGTCATCGCGCGCATGGGCAGCAAGACGGCCGCGCGCGAGGCGGCGATCGCGGCGGGCGCGCCGGTGGTGCCGGGGACGGAGGCACCCGTTGGTCCTGATGTGCCGGACGCCGACGTACAGGCGCTGGCAGATGCGGTCGGCTATCCGCTGATGGTGAAAGCCGTGGCGGGTGGCGGCGGCAAGGGCATGCGCGAGGTGCGCGACGCGCGCGCGCTGCTCGACGCGGTGCGCACGGCGCGGTCCGAGGCGCTCGGCGCCTTCGGCGATGCGTCGGTGTACTTCGAGCGCCGCATCCTGCGCCCGCGGCACGTCGAGATCCAGTTGCTCGCCGATCACCACGGCACGGTCGTCCCGTTCGTGGAGCGTGAGTGCTCCGTGCAGCGCCGGCACCAGAAGGTGATCGAGGAATCGCCCGCGCCGCGCATGACGACGGCGCTCCGCGAACGCATGGCGGAGGCTGCCGCGTCGATCGCGACGGCCGTCGGCTACACCAATGCCGGCACCATCGAGTTCCTCGTCGATGCCGACGACAGCTTCTACTTCCTCGAGATGAACACGCGGCTCCAGGTGGAGCACCCGGTCACCGAGATGGTCACCGGGCTCGATCTCGTGCAGTGGCAGATCCGTATCGCGCGGGGCGAAGCGCTCGCCATCGATCCCGCACAGGCGATCGTTCCGCGGGGCCACGCGATCGAGTGCCGCGTCTACGCCGAGGATCCCGATCGCGGCTTCATGCCGCGGCCTGGGCGCATCACCGCGCTCTCGGTACCCGGCGGTCCTGGCATTCGCGACGATGGCGGCGTCGACGCCGGCTTCGATGTGCCGATCTATTACGACTCGCTGATCTCCAAGCTCGTGGCCTGGGGACCAGACCGTGAGGCGGCGCGCGTGCGGATGCTGCGCGCGCTCGGCGAATACCACGTGGGCGGCATCCCGACGACGCTGCCATTCTTCCGCTGGATGCTGGCCCAGCCGGCCTTCATCGCTGGCGATCTCGACACGACGATGCTCGACGCCGAGCTCGAGCGGAGGGCCGGCGAGCCGTTCCTGCCTGCCGACGCCGAGCAGGAACGGGACGCCGTTCTTGCCGTCGCGGCGCAGGCCTTCCTCGACGCGCGCCAGGCGGCCCGTGCCGCCACCGACGGCGCGCCACCCCTCCGCTCGGCGTGGGCCCTCGCCGCGAGGCAGGCCGCGCTCCGCAAGTAGAATGCCCGGTGGCGATGCGGTTGCACATCGAGGTGGACGGACGTCAGTGCCTGGTCTCCGTGTCGGCGGGCCGTGAACACGGCACGCTCGACGTGCGCGTCGACGGCACCCTCGTCACCTGCGACGTCCGTCGCCATGGATCGGACAGAGTGAGTCTGCGACTGCCCGACGGCTCGATGCACGACCTGCTCGTCGAAACCGACGTGGCGTCGCGGGGACAGCGGATGGTGCACGTGGATGGCCGGCGCGTGGCCGTTGGCGTCTCCAACGGCGTGCGTCGTCGCGCGGCGTCGGCAGTGGCAGGTAACGGTCCGCTGCGCGTCACGGCGCCGATGCCGGGCAAGGTCGTGCGCGTACCTGTCGCCGTGGGGGATCGCGTCGAGGCACGACAGCCCGTCGTCGTGATCGAGGCGATGAAGATGGAGAACGCACTCTCGGCCGGTCGCGCAGGCGTGGTCAGGGACGTGCTCGTGCAGGAGGGTCAGTCGGTCGAGGCCGGCCGCCCGCTCGTGGTCGTGGAGTGAGCGTGCCAGACGAACCCACCGGTGCCCCGCCTCCGCAGGAGTCACCCCCGCCGCCTGCAGACCCGGCGCCGCCGCGTCGTCGCGTGCGGGGGCGCAAGCGCCGTTTCGTCTGGCGTCTCAGCAAGCGTGCGTCGGCGCTCCTCATCGCCGGCGTCGCAGCCGCGCTCGTCTCGGTACTCGCGATCGATCTCGGTCCCGGCCTGCGCGGACTCGCCGAACGCGAAGGCAGCAAGCGGCTCGAGAGGCCGCTGCACATCGGCAGTCTCTCCGTGCGCCTTCTCACGGGCCGGTTCGTCATCGACGACCTGCGCATCGCCGGCCTGACGCCGGAGGACGAACCCTTCTTCACCGCCGAACGCATCACCGTCGGCGTGCCGTGGTGGTCGATCGTCACCGGTGAGCTCGTGATCCAGGACGTGTCGATGCGCGACTGGGTGATGACGATCGAGACGTTCCCGGGCGACCGTCACAACTTCCCGAAGATATCGATCCCGAAGTCCGACGGCCCGAAGCGGTTCGTCACCACGCTGCGGCAGTTCACCGGCACGGGCGGCCGCGTCCACTTCACCGACCACGGCACGCCGTGGAGCGTGGACGTGCGCAACCTCGACGTCTCGATCGCGAAGAGCGATCGCTATCGGGGCACCGCGCGCTCGCGCGACGGCGAGATCCGCATCATGGGCTTCGAGCCGATGTGGATGCACATGCAGTCGCAGTTCATCGTCGACGGTTCACGCCTGACGATGTCGCGGATCGATCTCCAGGCTGACGGCTCCGTCTCGCAGGTCCACGGCGAGGTCAACCTCGCCAACTGGCCGGAGCAGGTGTACGACATCGAGCGATCCACCATCGACTTCGAACGCATGCGCGCGCTGTTCTTCGCCGGTCACGACTTCGTGCTCACCGGCACCGGACAGTTCGCCGGCCGCTTCAAGCTCGCAAAGGACTTCCGCGAATTGACGGGCCGCTTCCAGAGCCCGCGCGCACATCTCACCTCGTTCGACTTCGACGACGTGCGCGGCTCGCTGCTCTGGGAACGCGACAGGTTCGAAGTGCTCGAGTCGCAGATGGGCTTCGAGGGCGGACGTCTCGACCTCACCTACTCGTATGCGCCGCTCGGGGCACCGACGCCCGCGCACCAGCGCCTCGACGCGCGCTATCGGGGCGTTGACGTCGAGCGTGTGTCACGCACCATCGGACTCGCCGGTATGCAGGTGGCGGGGCGTGCCGACGGGCGGCACCTGCTGGACTTCCCGTCGGGACGTTTCGATCTGCGGACCGGCGATGGCGAGATCGTCATCGCCGCGCCCGAGGGCCAGCGCATGCAGGGGCGCGAGCTGATCGATCTCGGCGCACCGGAACCGCCGGCTCCCGAGTCGCTCGACAGGGACGCCCCGCTCGGGCGCGTGCCGATGACCGCCGAACTGCGCTACGCGTACGAGGGCGCGCGCATCGACGTGAGCCGGAGTTTCGCCGCGACCGAGGAGACGTACGTCGAGTTCACCGGGCGGACCGAGTCAGGCGATGCGTCGGACTTCGACTTCCACGTGACCAGCCGCGACTGGCAGGAGAGCGACAAGCTGCTCGTGGGCATCATGACGGCGGCCGGCGCACCCACGCGGCCGGTGCTCGTCGGCGGCTCCGGCGTGTTCGACGGCAGGATGACGGGGCGCATCAGATCGCCGCGCATCGACGGGCAGTTCAGCGGGCGCGACCTGCGCGCCTGGGACGTCACGTGGGGCGCCGCGAAGACCGCGCTCACGGTGGAAGACAGCTACGTCGACATCGCGGACGCGGAGATCGAGAAGGACGGGGCGCGCATGCGCGTGGCGGGCCGCTTCTCGCTCGGCTTCCCTCGCCGCGACGGAGGCGAGGAGATTCGCGCGCGCATCCAGATGGTGGACTGGCCGTTGCGCGATCTGCGCCACGCGTTCGTGCTCGACGAGTATCCCGTCGAGGGGCCGTTGTCGGGTGACTTCCAGTTGCAGGGCGACTATCGCGGTCCGCTCGGGTTCGGGCGTCTCCGCCTCGTCGAGGGCGTTGCGTACGACGAGCCCTTCGACACGGCCACCTCGGCGCTGCGCTTCGATGGGCGCGGCGTCTTCCTCGACGACATCGTGGTCGCCAAGAAGGGCGGTCACGTCAATGGATCGGCCTACGTCGCGTGGGAAGGCACGTACCAGTTCAAGGTGGAGGGACGCGACATCCCCGTGTCGAGCGTGTATGCGCTCACGTGGGAGGGCGTGCCCCTCACGGGCTCGCTGCGCCTCGTGGCCGAGGGCGATGCGACGTTCCAGGCTCCTCGCTACGACGTGCGGGCGGCCATCGACGATCTCTACGTCGCCGACGAGGGTATCGGGCAGGTGACGGCGCAGCTCTCCATCCGCGACCAGCAGATGTACATCGACGCGCTGGAGATGGCCTCGTCACGTCTCGCCGTGTCCGGCACGGGCCGCATGCCGTTCGACGATGACGCAGACAGCGACATCACGCTGACGTTCGTCAACACGTCGCTCGATCCGTACATCCGCGTCTACAGCCCCACGTTCTCGCCCTTCACGTCCATGGTGGGCTCGGGCCAGCTTCGATTCGTCGGCCCGTTCAACGATTCGTCGCGCCTCAGGGGCGACCTCCGCATCGACGCGCTCGCGCTTCGCCTGATCGACTATCAGCTCCGGAACGACGAGCCGCTGCGGCTGGCGCTCGGACAGGATCGCCTGCAGATCGATCGCATGCGGCTGGTGGGCGACGGCACGCGCCTCGACGTGGTGGGCGACGTCGATCTCGGCACCGAGCGCGTCAGCATCAGGATGATCGGCGACGCGAACCTCGGCCTCCTGCAGGGCGCGCTGGCCGACGTGCGTGCGTCGGGCGCCGCCGAGGTGTCGGCCGAGATCAGCGGATCCTGGCGGTCGCCCGTCGTCGGCGGCAGCGCGCTGATCTCGGATGGCCGCCTGCGGTACGCGGGCATGCCGCACTCGCTCGAAGCGATCAACGGCACCGTGCGCTTCGATACGGGCGGCGCGTCGCTCGAAGGCATCAACGCGCGCCTCGGCGGCGGCCCCGTGCGCTTCGCCGGCCGCGTGGCGTTCGCGGGTCTCACGCCGAGCGAGTTCAACGTGTCGGCCACCGGTTACGAGATGCGGATCCGCTACCCGGAGGGCTTCCGCTCGATCGTGGATGCGGAGCTCGCGCTCAGGGGTCCCATCGCCGACCCCACGCTCAGCGGGACCGTGCACGTACGCGACGCCGTGCTGACGCGGACGTTCGACACGAGCGGGACCGGCGTCTTCGGGCTCGCGTCCGGCGGGCTCACGACCGCGACAGGCGCGACGGAGGCGTCGAGCTATCCGCTGCGGTTCGATCTGCGCGTCGACGCGCCGTCCACGCTGCGCATCGAGAACAACACGGCGCGTCTCGTGTCGAGTGCGGACCTGACGCTGCGCGGGACGTACGACAGACCGCAACTCTTCGGCCGCGCCGAGGTCGAGCGCGGAGAAGTGTTCTTCGAGGGCAAGCGCTACAACGTGCGGCGCGGCGTGATCGACTTCTCGAACCCGACGCGCATCGAGCCCTTCTTCGACATCGAGGCCGAGACGCGCGCGCAGGTGCCCGGCCAGATCTACATCGTCACGTTCCGCGTGTCGGGGACGCCCGATCGCTTCGTCTTCGATCTCTCGTCGGATCCGCCGCTCAACGCGGTGGACATCACGGCACTCCTGTTCGGCGACGTGCGCGATCCCGTGAACGCGGAACTGCGCGCGCTGCGTGCGCCGAACCAGACCGAGCAGGACCTGATCGCCGCGCGGGCCGCGCGCCTGCTGGCCAGCCCGATTTCGCAGAACGTCGGGCGCGTGGCCCAGCAGGCGCTCGGCGTGGACTCGGTGCAGATCACGCCGTCGCTCGTCAACATCGGCCAGCAGTCGTCGCGCCTCAATCCGGGTGCCCGTCTCACGATCGGCAAGCGGATCAGCGACAGGATCTACCTGACCTTCGCGCAGCTGCTCACGTCCGAGCAGCGCGATCAGCTCATCCTCCTCGAGTTCACGCAGAACGATCGCCTGTCGTGGATCGTGTCGCAGAACGAAGACGACACGTACGCCATCGACGTGCGCGTCCGTCACATCTTCTGATGCGAATCGCCCTGGCCGCCTGCCTGATCGTGTTTGCCGTCGCGAGCGCTGGCGCCACGCAGCCGGCACCCACACGTGCGCCCGCCGACGTGCGCGGACAGACGGTGGCCGGACTCGTCATCAGGCTTGACGGCGAGCTGACCACCGAGCCCGGGCTCATGCGGTTGCTCGACGTCGCGGTCGGCCGTCCGCTGGACCCGGCGCAGGTGCGTTCGTCGATCGAGCACTTCGTCCACATGCGGCGGTTCGCGACAGTGGAGGTCTACGCCGAACCCACGGGTGCCGGCGTGATCGTGCGCGTCGAGCTGGCGTCCGTGCAGCGCGTCGGCAACGTACGCGTCGACGGTGCGCTGCGGCAGTTCGGCGGCGACATCGTGCGTGCCGTGCGCGAGCGGATCGGGTCCTCGGCACTCGCCTCGGACGCGGGGCAGGCCGTTGGTGTGACCAACGACGTTCTCGGATCGCACGGCTTCCTGCGCCCGCAGACGGCGACGCACCTCGAGGCCACGAAGCGCCGCGACGTGGTCACGCTCGTGCTGACCGGCGATCCCGGACCGCGGTGGCACGTGGGCCGTGTGACGGTGACCGGTCTGCCGCGGGCGGATCTCGCGGCAGCCGTCGCCGCGCTCGACATCCGCTCCGGCATGCCGTACGACAGGGACACCATCGATCGGCATATCGAGCGGTACACGCATGGCCTGCGCGAGGCGGGCTACTACGAAGCCGTGGTGCGGACCACACCCGTACCCGGGCAGGGCGAGACGTCCATCGATCTGACCGTGGACGTGGCGCGTGGCCCGCTCGTGTCGCTCTCGTTCGAGGGCGATTCGCTTCCGCCGGCCGTACGTCGCGAGTTGGTGCCGATCCAGTCCGAAGCGAGCGTCGACGAGGACCTGCTCGAAGACTCACGCAACCGCATCGTGACGTGGCTGCAGGAGCGCGGGTACTGGCGGGCGCGCGTGTCGTACACGCGGCGGCCGACTGACGGTTCGCAATCGGCAGGACTGCCGGGCACCGGGCACCGGGCACCGGGCACCGGAACGGAAGGGGATGACGGCCGGCAACCGGCAACGGGCAGCGGGCAACCGGACGGACTACCGGGCAGCGGGCAGCGGGCGGCGGCCAGCGGGCAATCGGAGCAGGCCGATGATCGCCTCGAGGTCGTGTTCTCGATCGCCCGCGGACGCCTGTACCGCGTGCGCTCGGTCCAGATAGGCGGCGGTCAGGCGGTCTCCGAGGCGCTGCTTCGTCAGCGCGTGTCGCTGCCGAGCGGGCAACCGTTCGTGCCGTCGGCGCTGGCGGCGGGAATCGCGGCAATCACGCAGCACTATCACGACAACGGGTTTCCCGCCGTGCGCGTGGAGCAGGCCCTCGTGGATGTGAGCGCGCCGTCGCTGTCGCTCGACGTGGATGGGGCGCTGGACGTCAGGCTGCGCGTCGACGAGGGGGCGCGCGCGACGTTGTCGTCGGTGGCCTTCGAGGGCGCGGAGGCGATGGACGAGTCGGTCCTCCGATCGGTGCTGACGATCGCGCCGGGACAGCCCTTCTCGTCGGCGGCCGTCGTGGCGAGCCGGGAGGCGGTGTTGCGCCGCTATCTCGACGAGGGCTTCCGCCACGCGCAGATCGAGGCCAGGCTCGACGTGGGCGCGACGGCAGGGGCGATCGCCGTGACGTTCGTGCTGACCGAAGGCCAGCAGACGATCGTCGATCGCATCCTCGTCGTGGGGCACGTCCGCACGAGCGAAGACACGATCCGCCGCGAATTGCGCATCGCGAGCGGACAGCCGTATGGGCTCGGCCGCGTGTTCGAGAGCCAGCGGCGTCTCACCGCGCTCGGCCTGTTCCGCAGCGTGCGGATCGTGGACGTCGGTCAGGACGGACACGAGGCGCGCGACGTGGTGGTGACCGTCGAAGAGGCGCCTGTCACGACGCTCGGGTACGGTGCGGGTCTGCAGGGCGGGCAGCGGTTGCGGACCGTGGCCGACACCGGCGCGGTGGACGAGACCTTCGAGTTCGCGGCGCGCGGGTTCCTCGAGGCCGGCCGGCGCAACCTGTGGGGCAAGAACCGCACGCTGGGACTCTTCCTGCGCGCCAGCGTGAGACCGCGTGACTATCCCGGCGATCCCGACCGCGACGGGTCGGGGCTCGCGTTGAACGAGTACCGCGTGCTCGGCACGTGGCGCGAGCCGCGCGCGTTCGGCGACAGCGCCAACCTCGACGTCACCACGTTCGTCGAACAGGCCATCCGATCGAGCTTCAGCTTCAGGCGTCAGCAGGCGCGGGTGGACTGGTCGCGCCTGCTGGGCGAGCGCACCACGTTCGTCGCACGCTACGGCATCGGCCGCACGGAGTTGTTCGACGCGCGCGTCGCGCCGGAGGATCAGCTCAACGTCGACAGGCTCTTTCCACAGGTGCGGATTTCGTCGGTGACCAGTTCCGTGATCCGTGACACACGTGATGATCCGCTCGACCCCGGACGCGGGACGTTCGTGGCGGTCGACGGCGAGATCGCGGGGCGATCGATCGGGTCGGAAGTCGGCTTCAACAAGACGCTGTTGCAGGGCTTCGTTTACCGTCGCCTGCCCGGCGCGCGGCGCGTGGTGGTGGCCGGCGGCGCGCGACTCGGACTCGCCCGCGGCCTGCCGCGTGAACTCGCGCGCATCGGCGACGATGGGCAGCCGCTGTTCGGGCCCGACGGCGTGGCGCTCGTCGACGTGGTCACGGACCTGCCCGCCGCCGAGCGCTTCTTCGCGGGCGGCGACAACACCGTGCGCGGTTTCGCACAGGATCGACTCGGCGAACCGGCCACCCTCGATCGCAATGGTCTGCCCACGGGTGGCAACGCGCTGCTGATCTTCAACAGCGAGGTGCGCGTGCCCGTGTGGAAGGGACTCGTTGCGGCAGGCTTCGTCGACGCGGGCAACGTCTTCCAGCGTGTCTCGAACCTGGATCTGGCCCGCATTCGCGGCGCTGCCGGCGTTGGCGTGCGCTACCTCTCCCCGATCGGTCCGATCCGCGTCGACCTGGGCTTCAAGCTCTCACCCATGACCTTCGCCAACGGCATGAAGGAAAGCCGCACGGCACTGCACATCACCGTGGGACAGGCGTTCTAGGAATGCCGGGAATGCCGGGAATGCCGCGATGCTGGGAATGCCTGGAATGCTTGCCGCGCCGAAGCGCCGTAGGCGCGAAGGCGGGCCGAATGACCGACACGCTTTGAAGGCCGATGGCCGATGGCCGAAGGCCGATGCCCCGTGGTCCGCTCTCATCTGAACCAGT
>CAYRAE010000057.1:11739-12983 GCA_964422175.1 uncultured Luteitalea sp.
GGCCGGGAATGCCGCGATGCCGCGATGCCGGGTCGAATGACCGACACGCTTTGAAGGCCGATGGCCGATGGCCCATGCCCCGTGGTCTGCTCTCATCTGAACCAGTTGTACTTGACGATGCACCAGAGGGCGCGGACGCCGTCCTTCCAGCCGATCTTCTTGCCTTCTTCGTAGGTGCGGCCGTCGTAGGAGATACCGACCTCATAGATGCGGACCTGCAGCTTCGCGATCTTGGCCGTGATCTCGGGCTCGAATCCGAAGCGGTTCTCTTCGACGGCGATGCGCTGGAGGACTTCGCGCCGGAAGACCTTGTAGCAGGTCTCCATGTCCGTGAGGTTGAGGTTCGTGAACGCGTTGGAGCAGAGCGTCAGGAACTTGTTCCCCATGTAGTGCCAGAAGTACAGCACCCTATGCGCATCACCCCCGGCGAAGCGTGAGCCGAACACGACGTCGGCCCGGCCTTCGAGGATGGGCGTGATCAGCTTGCGGTATTCCTGCGGGTCGTACTCGAGGTCTGCGTCCTGGATGATCACGATGTCGCCGGTGGCCGCGGCAAAGCCCGTGCGCAGCGCGGCGCCCTTGCCCTGGTTGCGTTCGTGGTACAACACGCGGACGTTGGGTGGGAATTCGGCCCGTTGGAGCAGGTCCCGCGTGCCGTCGGTCGAGCAGTCGTCCACCAGGATGAGATCCTTGTCGACCGCCACGTCCTGCACCCTGTCGATCAGGTGCAGCAATGTGTGGACCTCGTTGTAAACAGGAATGACGACAGTCAGTCTCATGCAGGCACGGCGCCGATGGGCAGCCGCGACAGTATATCTGGCGGTGTTGGCTTCCTCTACCGTCGTGCCGGCTGTCGCTCGTGCGCAGGCCATCCTCGTCGATCGTCTGGTGGCCATCGTCGGGGATCAGGCACTGACGTGGCGCGATGTGGAGGCCGCACGCCTGCTCGGATCCATGGCCACGACCGGCACTCCACAGGAAGCCGTCGACAGGGTCATCACGCGAGAACTGATGCACATCGAGGTGACCCGGCTCGCCGTGGCCGTCCCCATCGCCGCCGCCGTGGACGAGCGGTTCGACAGGGCGCGACAACGAGCGGGCGGTGCAGCGGCCCTGGCGCGGGCGCTCGAGACGCTCGGCCTGACGGAGGCGCGTGCGCGCGACTGGGTGGCCGACGACATCCGTATCGACATCTACGTGGACCAGCGGTTCACCGCGGCGGCGCAACCGACAGACGCCGAGGT
>CAYRAE010000058.1:0-12912 GCA_964422175.1 uncultured Luteitalea sp.
TTCGGCCTGAACGGAAGTGCCTCCGCACGCGTCACGGCCGTCCTCGCCAGCGACAGCAGCACACCGGCCGACATCGTCGTCGAGCGGACGATGTACTTCCACAGCGTCGGGCAGCAGGGATCGCACAACGCGAGCGGCGTGACACAGACGCAGCTCTCGTCGAAGTGGATCCTGGCCGAGGGCGCCGGCGGGACGTTCGAAACCTATGTCCTCGTCGCGAACCCGAATCCCACGCCCACCACGGTGAAGGCCACATACCTGACCGGAACGGGCGAGACCTACGACACGACGCAGATCGCTCCGCCCAATTCGCGCATCACCTTCTATCCGAAGGGGGAACACGAGGGTCTGGCGGCGTCGGGCGGCTTCTCGACGGAGATCGAATCGCTCACCAGCGGGAACCTCGTGGTCGCCGAGCGCGCGATGTACTTCGACGACTACCTCAGCGGCCACGACGCCATCGGCGTGACGAGTCCGAACACCACGTGGCTCTTCGCGGAAGGCTACACGGACGGGAACGGCGGCACGGCGTACGAGACGTTCCTTCTCCTGGCCAACACCAACACGACGGAGACCGACGCCACGGTCGACTTCCTGCTCGACAGCGGCGAGGTCATCAGCCGGACGTACACGCTGGAGCCGCGGCAGCGCTTCAACGTGTGGGTGGATCACGAGGGCCGCACGTTCGACCCGCGTCTGTCGCGCGCGGCGTTCGGCATGCGCGTGACGTCCACGCAGCCGATCGTCGCCGAACGCGCGATGTACTGGGGCCCGCCGTCAGCAGAAGACCCCACGAGTCCCTCGGTCTGGGTCGAAGGACACGCGGTGGCCGGCGTGAACGCGGGCAGCCCCCGCTGGGCATTCGCCGAAGGCCAGCAGGGCCGGTTCGGCGCCGCCGCGGCGCAGTTCGAGACCTTCTTCCTCCTCGCCAACCCGACCAACGCGCCCATCACGGTGCAGGCGACGTTCGTGCGCGAAGACGGCACCGGCATCGTGCGGACGGTCTGCCTGGGTGCCAACGCGCGCACCAACATCTGGACCGCGGTCTACAGCGAACTGGCCGGGCAGCGGTTCGCGACCTTCCTCGAGTCGATCGCCAGTGCCGATACCTCGTGCCCGTCCTCGGCCGGGACGCCGTTCGTGGCCGAGCGCGCCGTCTATTCGAGCCCGGGCGCGGGTCATGTCAACGGTGGGACGCCCTGGACGGGCGCCATCGTCGCACCGCCTGTCGCGCCGGCGTTCGCGATCATCAACGTGTCGCCGTCGAGCGGACGTCTCGGTGGCGGACAGACCATCACCATCACCGGCGCGGGCTTCCAGCCCGGCGCGAAGGTCTACTTCGACAACCCGGCGTGGACCGGCGACAGGAACAACAACACGCGGTTGGCCGACGTGGACCAGGCCATCGACGTCGTGGTGTCGCAGGACGGCACCACGATCACGGCGAAGACACCCGCCCGCGACTTCTACAACGGCTACCAGACGGCCGGGCCGACGACGGTACGCGTCGTCAATCCTGGTGATCAGGCCACCACGCTCGCCAATGGCTACACGTTCAAGCTGAACGTGCTCGCATTCGGCGACGACTACGTCTGGGGCTCCACGTCTGGCGGCGGTCGCGCGGCCACGCCGTTCCCGGCGAGCCTCCAGAACCGCCTGCGTGCCTACCAGAAGGACCTGCTGAATCCGTCGACGGGTGCGCCAACGGGAACGAAGGTGCTGCAGTTCGGCGAGTACGTCACGGTGACCAACGCCGGCGTGGTCGGCGAGTGCGCGTCGGCGACGGGCGGTGGCTGCATCGGCACGGCGGGCGTCACACGCTTCCCGGCGCTGGCCGATGCGGCAGCAAGCGCCGACAAGTACGACGTCGTCGTCTTCGTGGAGGGCGTCAACGACATCCGCGCTGGCGTGGCTGCGGGCAGCGTGGCGTTCATCTACCGCGACATGGTCGCGCGCGCACGTGACAGGAAGATCGTCATCCTCATGACGAAGTTCGAAGGCAACGGCCTCGGGATCGGCGGCCTCTCGGACGGCCAGGTCAAGGACCTCGGCGACGCGCTCTGGGGTGTCACCGAAGACACGTCGCTCAACGTCGAGATCTACAGGCAGCCGCTGTTCAGTCTCCAGACGTCAGGCGGCTACCCGACGGAATCCGGCTACGACCGCATCTCCCAGCTCGTCTTCGACAAGTTGGCGCGCGAGTTCCCGCTCCAGCCGTGCGACGCGCGCAACGACAAGCCCGGCAAGGGCTGCCCGCGCAATCCGTAAGCGGTGATGCACACCTGTTCCATCGCGCGGACAGCGCTCGTCACCGTCGTCCTCGCGCTCTGGTCTGCCGCTCCCGCGGCAGGCCAGGGCGCGTCTCGCTGGTTCCTCGCCGAGGGCGCGAGCAACGCGCTTCTCGAGCAGGAGATCCTCGTCGTCAATCCCTCGTCGACGCCCGTCGACGTCACGGTGACGCTGTTGCCAGACGCCTCGGCGAACGTCACGGGCAGCACGCAGAAGGTGTTCCCCCTCGGCGCGACGAGCCGGCTCACGGTCCATGTCGGCAAGGAATTCCCGGGCCTGAACGGCGCCTCGTCTGCCGAGGTGTCGGCCGTCCGCTCGGGGACGTCGACACCCGCCGACATCGTCGTCGAACGGACGGTGTACTTCCCCGACGGCACTCGCGCGGGCGCGCACAATGCGGGCGGCGTGACGGCGCCAGCGCTGCGATGGATCCTCGCGGAAGGTGCGAGCGGCACCTTCAGCACGTTCATTCTCATCGCCAACCCCAATCCCGTCGCGGCGCCGATCCGTGTGCGCTATCTGAAGAACACCGGGCAGGTCGTCACGATGGACGAGACGGTGCCGGCCAACAGCCGGCGGACGTTCTGGCCGCAGAACGACTTCCCCGACGAGATGGCGCACGCGGAGTTCTCCACGGTGGTCGAGAGCCTGAACCCGGCTGCGCCGATCGTCGCCGAGCGCGCGATGTACTTCGGTCCGACGAACACGGGCAGCCACTTCTGGAAGGGCGGACACGACGCCGTCGGCGTGTCGACGCCGAGCACGACGTGGTATTTCGCCGAGGGCTACACGGGCGGCAATGGAGGTATCGCGTTCGAGACGTTCCTGCTGCTGGCCAACACGCAGGCGAGCGCCGTCACCGCCACCGTCACGTATCAGCTGGATTCGGGTGAGACGGTGGTGCGCGACTACACGGTGCCGCCCAACGAACGGTTCACCGTGTGGGTCGATCAGGAGGGCCGCACGGTCGACGAACGGCTGCGCGCGAGCGCCTTCGGCATGACGGTCGAGGCCTCGGCGCCCATCGTCGCCGAACGCGCAATGTACTGGGGTCCGCCATCAGCGGAGGACCCCATGACGCCCACGTTCCCCTGGATCGAAGGACACGCCACGGCCGGATCGCCCGTCCGCGCCGCGAAGTGGGGGTTTGCCGAGGGCGCACAGGACTTCGTCGATGGGTCGGGGCTTCGCTATCAGACCTTCCTGCTGCTGGCCAATCCCAACGCCACCGCGATCGCGGTACGCGCGACCTACATGCGCAGCGACGGCACGGGCATCCGCCGCTTGGCGTGCGTGCCGGCAGGCGGCAGGACGAACCTGTGGTCCGTCCTCTTCCCGGAAGTGAGCAACAGACGGTTCGGTGTCTTCGTCGAGTCCGTGGCGACGGCCGCCGGTGAGGTCTGTCCCGGTGCGACGGCTGGGGGCGAGTCGTACGTCGCCGAGCGGGCGATGTACGCAGGCGACGGGTTCACACACGGGCACGTCAACATGGGTGTGCCGTGGACAGGTGCAATCGCGACGCCCCCGGCACCTGACATGACATACACGGTGACGAACCTGTCGCTCGAACGCCAGCCCGGCCGCCCTGAGGGACGCCTGAGCGGCGGCGAGTACGTCACCGTGACGGGAACCAACTTCACCGCCGACGTGCGCGTGTTCTTCGGCGATCGCGAAGGCATCGTCGGCTTCGGCGCCAATCCGACCACGACGCTGCGCGTGCGCACGCCAGGGGCTGTCGGCGGCAGATACGGCGGCGCGCGAACCGTGCCGGTGACGGTACGGCGCGAGTCCTCGTCGGTCTCCGCCGGCGACTTCGCGTTCACGTTCCGCGTGTTGGCCATCGGCGACAGTTTCACGGAAGGCATGCTCGTCGAACGAGTCCCGCCGGTGCCGCCGGCCACCACGCCGACGCAGATCTACTCGTACGCATCGCCGCCGTATCCGGGATACCTGCTCGATCTGCTGCGCGGTGACGGCGCCACGATCGTGGCCAACGAGGGCTACTCGGGTGAATGCGCCGCCCTGCGCGGATGTTCGAGCAATCCGACGAGCGGCGAGAGCCGTATCGAAGGCCTCGTCGCGGCACGGGCCTACGACGCCGTGATCATCATGGAAGGCTTCAACGACCTCAACGACCCTGACGGCCGCGGCAGCGTCGGCAGCGCGGTCAATGCGCTGCGCTTCATGGCCCAGACGGCCAGGGCCTCTGGCGCCACGCCCCTCCTCGGCATCCTCGACGGTCCGATGTCGGGCGCGCTCGGTGACAGCATCCGCGGCATGGCCGATGCCAACGGCTTCGCGCGACACAACTTCCGCAACATCGAGATCGGCAACGACAACGTCCATCCCACCCAATCGGGCTACGGCGAAATGGCCCGCCAGGCCTACGAAAAGCTGAAGGCGCTGTTCCCGTTCTGACGTCCTGACGTTCGCCGGTTGCCAGTGGCCGGTTGCCGGTTGCCGGTTCTGCTAACGTGTTCGCCCGTGCCGTGGCGTCTCTTTCGGGGACCGTTCGGATGGGCATTGCTGCTGGCCGGCGTGGCCATCCTGGGAACCGTCGTGTCCAGGGCCACGGCAGACACATCGGCGAGCGGGCTGACAGCCGTCCTAGAGGAGCCGCGTGGCAACGACTGGCGGACCGTGAGATCGGTCCCCGGCTCGCTGCCGCTCCAGCGCGACCTCACGTCGTTGCGGGCGCTCGTCCGTGGCGACGTCTTCCGCGTGACGTGGACCGGCACGTTGCTCGCCACCCGATCCGGCCCGCACCTGTTCTCCATCGCGTCTGACGATGGATCGCGGCTGTGGATCGACGGGCACCTCGTGGTCGACAACGGCGGACTCCATCCGCGCACATGGCGCTTCGGCGTGCACGACATCGCCGCCGGTCCGCACGCCGTCAGGATCGACTACGAGCAGGCCGGTGGCGACGCATACCTCGAGACATGGGTGCGACAGCCCGGCGGGCTGTCGCGTCGCCTCGACACCACGCGTCGGCTCTTCGCGGCGGGCGACATGTCCCGCGGCGATCGCGTCAGTCGATGGTTACGCGACTGGCTGCCGTGGCTGACGACGACAGCGGCGTGCGGGGCCTACCTCGCGCTGCTCCTGGCGATCGGCGTACGCGCGTTCAGAGCCGTCGAGCGCCTGGCCGGCCTGCCGCGTGCAGGAACGTCACTGGCCGTTGCGCTCGCCATCGCCGCCGTGCCGATGGTATGGGGACTCTGCTGGGGCCTGCCCGCCGACGTCGATGGCTGGGCGCCTGACGAACTCACGCCGGAGCGCCTGCTCCATGGCGTCACGGCGCGCTTCGTCTCGCCGTGGGCGTCGATCTACCCGCCGTTGCACTTCTACGTCCTGGCGCCGCTCCCGACGATCATCGAGACCGCGGCCGCCGCCGACGGGTGGGTGACCACGGCGTATCCGGGCACGTTCGTGCTGCACGCGTCGATGCGCGCCGTGACGGTCCTGATGGCGGCAGGCTGCCTCGCGTGGCTGTCGTTGATGGTCCGCCTGCACGGCTCGTCACGCGAAGGACTCGCGGCTGTCGCCGCCGCCGCGTCGTGCAGCACGCTCCTCTACTACGCGAAGACCGCCAACGTGGACGTGCCGTATCTCTACTGGACGCTGGCGTCGTGTACGTGCGTGGCGGCGCTGGCGCGGGCGTGGTCGCCGCGGCTCGTGTGGCTTGCCGCGTTCTTCGGCGCCTGTGCCGTGGGTACGAAGGACCAGGCGGCTGGCTTCCTGCTGTTGATGCCAGCCTGGCTCGTCGTGCTTCGCCGGCAGTCCATCACGCGCACCACCAACGCACCGTGGCGTACCGCGCTGTTCGATCGCGTGTGGGTGCAGGCCGCACTCATCGTCGCAGGGACGCTCGCGGCCATCTATCTCCTGCCGTTCGACCGGACCACCGTTTCGCGACATCTCGACGTGGCGCGCGTGGGGACGTATGCCCCGATGGTGCCCGCGACGGTCGCGGGACAGCTGCGCCTGCTCGCGCTCGAGCTCGATCTGCTCTCGTTCATGTTCGGCATCCCGCTGTTCGTGCTGACGATGGCGGCTGTCGTGTGGGCGGCACGCGAACGCCGCGGCCTGGCGATGGCTGTGGCCGTGCCGATCCTGTCGTACGTCGGGCTGTTCCTGCCCGTCATCCGCTACACGTACGACAGGTTCCTGCTCGGCGTGGCCGTGCTCCTCGCCGCGCTCGCCGGTCCGTTCGCGCTACGCCTCTGGCACGAGCGGCGATGGCGCCCGGCCGTCGCGACCCTCGGTGCACTCGGCATCGCGTACACGGCAGGACACGCGCTGACAGGCAACGTCCTGATGACACGTGACTCGCGCTCCGCGGTCGAGCGTGTGCTCATGGATCGCGCCGCGGCCCGGCGCGAGCTCGTCGGGCTGCTCTCGCCGCGCACCTACCTGCCGCGCATGGACATCCTCCCCGTCGTGGACCTGCAGGCGTCGGTCGAGGACGTGACGCAGTGGACGCCGGGCGTGCTGGTCTTCGATCGCGCCTGGATGAATCGCTACGACGAGAGTGACCCGACAGCCTTCGCGATGCGCACCGCGCTCGAGGAGGGCACACTCGGATACCGGCAGCGCGCGGCGTGGCAGGCGCCGGTGCCGTGGTGGGCCTTCCAGGCGCATCCCGCGTATCTGTCACGCTACACGCGGCTCGGCCTGACCAATCTCGACAAGATCAACCCACGGATCGAGATGTGGGAACAGCAGTGAATGCAGAATGACGAATGACGAATGACGAATGAGCCGGAAATGCCGGGAATGCCGCGATGCGGCATTCTCGGCATTCTCGGCATTCCCGGCATCGCGGCATTCCCGGCATCCCCAGCATTCTCGGCATCGCGGCATTCCCGGCATCGCGGCATTCCCCTGTCCCTGTTGCTCCGGTTCACCGAGGCGGGATACGCTCAGAGGCTTCGGGGCGCGGCCCGTCCCGTTGGTATTCGTATGCCCATCCGTATCCTGCTCGTGGTGGTGCTGCTGCTCTGCGGCACCGATGCGTTTGCCCAGGGCGCCAGCACGTGGTTCCTGGCCGAAGGCGTCAGCAACGCCATCTACGATGAAGACATCCTCGTCGGGAATCCGTCGGGCGTTGCGCTCACCGTGAGCGTGCAATTGCTGCCCGCTGGTGACGCCCTCTTCACGGGCCCCAATCCCGTCACGTTCACGCTGCCGGCAACGGGTCGCCTCACGGTGAACCTGAAGAAGTCGTTCCCCAGCCTGAATGGTGCGGCATCCGCGCGCGTCTCTGCGGTGATCGCGGGCACCGACACCCCGGCTGACATCGTCGTCGAGCGGACGGTGTTCTTCCCGCAGGATTCGGCGCCCTACGCCGGCGGCTCCGGCGCGAGTGGCACGACGGCACCCGCCACACGCTGGGTGCTCGCCGAGGGGGCCGGCAACGGATTCCAGACGTTCATCCTGCTGACCAACCCCGGCACGGCCGACGTGACGGCGACCATCCGCTACCTGCGCGGAAATGGCAGCGTCATCACCGACCAGCGCGTGGTCCCGGCGGAGAGCCGCGAGACGCTGTGGCCGACGGCGGAGCAGCCACCGCTGGCCAATGAAGGCTTCTCCACCGTTGTCGAAGCCACGGGTCCCATCGTCGCCGAGCGGGCGATGTACTTCGACTCGTGGACGGGTGGGCACGACGAACTCGGCATCACGGAACCGAAGTCCACGTGGTACTTCGCCGAAGGCTACACGGGCGGCAACGCCACGCTCGCCTTCGAGACGTTCATCCTGATCGGCAACGACGCCGACACGGCGGCCGAGGTCACGGCCACGTACTACCTCGACGCGGGGGCGCCCATCACGAAGACGTACACCGTGGGCGCGAAGACCCGCTTCAACATCTGGGCCGACGTGGAACGCGTCGGCGACGACGGTCCCCTCCTGTTGCCCGCCACAGCGTTCTCCGTGAAGCTCGAGAGCACGCTCCCGATCGTGGCCGAGCGCGCCATGTACTGGGGCACCCCGAGCGCGCAGGATCCGACCCGTCCCGTGTCGTGGAAGGAAGGCCACGCCGTGGCGGGTATCGAAGCCCCGCGCACCGCGTGGGCGTTCGCCGAAGGCCGGCAGGGGCCGGATCCGTTGGGAACCTCGTTCGACAGCTTCTTCCTGCTGGTGAATCCCAACGCGTCCGGGATCCAGGTGCGCGCGACGTTCAACACCGAGGACGGCCGCGGCGTGGTCGTGACGGTCCCCGTGCCGGCCAACACGCGGCAGAACATCTGGCCCATCGTGCAGGGCAGTCCGGCCGACGCCGATTTCGCGCTGCTGCTGGGCCGTCGCTTCTCCGTGTTCCTCGAATCGGTGGGCGACTCGCCGCTGCCGTTCGTCGCCGAGCGCGCGATGTACTGGAACGGCTTCGACGGCGGCCACGGCAACGGCGGTGTGCCGTGGACAGGCGCCATCGCGGCGCCCGCGAACAAGCCTGTCGCCGTCAGCATCACCAGCATGTCCCCCACGTCGGGCCGGCTGTCGGGCGGCACCGTCGTGACGATTCAGGGCTCCGGGTTCGGCGGCACCACCGAGGTGTACTTCGCCGGCCAGCGCGTACTGCCCTCGTCAGTCACGCCAACGTCCATCACGTTCACCACGCCGGCGCGCACCGAAGCAAGTGGTTACGGAAACGCTGGTCCCGTGTCCGTGGCGATCCTGACCAACGGCCGCTACATGCACGCGCCGAACTTCACGCGTTACTTCAGCATCCTGGCGTTCGGCGACAGCATCACGTGGGGCGTGACCAACATGATCGTCGGCGGCATGAAAGTCGGTTTGCACGTCGACCGACCCTACCCGCTCGTGGTGAGGAACGGGTTGCGAGCGGTACCGCAGTACGGCCAGTACGTGCTCGTGAGCAACGCCGGCTGGCCCGGCGAAGGGATCGTCAGCGTTGGCGACGTGCGGTCCCCCCGTTGCACGGCCGGACAACCCAACTGTTTCTATGCCGAACCGCCGCCCAACGGGGCCCAACCGCGTCCGGCCGACTACCTCGCGCCACACGACGTGATCGTCGTGCTCGAGGGCGTCAACGATTTGAACAACGGACGCACACCCGAGCGGATTCGCGACTCACTTCGAGTCGTCACGCAGGACGCCAAGGCCAAAGGCCTGCGCGTGGTCCTCACGCGCTTCGATTCCTATGGCATCAGCGAAGTGGACGGTCAGCCCGCAGTGGACCTGTGGGCCGCTGAGCAACTTGGCCAGTTGACATACGTACTGGCTGAAGAACAACAGGTCCAGCGAGAGCGCTTCGTCTTCATCGACATGTGTCCCGACGGCCTGCACCCGAACCAGGCGGGATACGACAGGATGGGCGCGATCATCACCAACAAATTGATCGCCAACTTCCCCAGGTGATCAGAGGAATTTCAGAATTTCACAATTGCTTACCTTCAGGGATGCCTCGAAGGTTGGCGGTGGTAAGCCAATTCTGAAATTGTGAAATTGTGAAATTCTCTAGCGTCTCCAATACGCCACGCGGATGGCCATGAGCACGGCGAGGATCGCGGCGTAGGTGGCGGGTTCGCGCAGGTCGTTGCCCTTGACGATCCAGAGCAGATGGATCACGCCGCAGACGGCTGCGGCGTAGACCAGTCGGTGGAGGGTCTGCCAGCGACGTCCAAGGCGGCGGATCCAGCCCTGCGTGGAGGTGATGGCCAGCGGCAGCAGCAGCAGGAAACCGGCGGCGCCAACCGTGATGTAGCGGCGCTTCGCGATGTCGGCGGCGATGGCGTTGACGTCGAAGAACTGGTCGAGCACCACATAGGTCGCCAGGTGCAGGCAGACGTAGAAGAACGCGAACAGCCCGAGCAGCCGGCGCCACTGCACGATCCCGTTCCATCCCGTGAGCCGCCGCACGGGTGTGACAGCCAGACTCACGAGCAGCCACCGTAACGCCCACTGCCCTGTCTCGTCGGTGATGTCGTCGATCGGATTCGGACTCAACCCGCCGAACACCGCCCGATACACCAGCCACGCCAACGGCGCGAGGCAGACGATCCAGACCAGCGGCTTCAAACGACGTGCACTCAGCACGTCCTTCGTCCTTCGCTCTGATCCTGCTCCCCGTCGGCCACGTCCTCTGTCCTTCGTCCTTCGTCCTCGTCAGAACTCTCGCTTCAGATTCATGCCCGCGTAGAGCTTCGCGACCTGGTCGGCATAGCCGTTGAACATCAGCGTCTCGCGACGGAAGAACTCGCCGATGCGGCGCTCCTTCGCCTGGCTCCAGCGCGGATGATCGACCTCCGGGTTCACGTTCGAATAGAACCCGTATTCCTGCGGCGCCGAGCGATTCCATGACGTCTGCGGGCGTCCCACGGTGAGCCTGATGCGCACGATCGACTTGATGCTCTTGAAGCCGTACTTCCACGGCACCACGAGTCGAAGCGGCGCACCGTTCTGGTTCGGGAGCGTCTTTCCGTACAGGCCGACGGCGAGCAGCGTGAGCGGATGCTGCGCCTCGTCGAGGCGCAGGCCCTCCTTGTACGGCCACTCGAGTACGGGATAACGCAGGCCGGGCATCTCCGACGCGCGGTCGATGGTGGTGAACTCGACGAAGCCCGCCTTCGACGTCGGCTCGACGACCTTCAACAGGCTCGCGAGCGGGAACCCGACCCACGGGATGACCATCGACCATGCTTCGACGCACCGCAGGCGGTACACGCGCTCTTCGAGGGGAAAACGCTTCAGCAGATCCTCGATGGTGTACGCGCCGGGCTTGCCGACCTCGCCGTCGATCTTCACCGTCCACGGCAGCGGCTTGAACCTGCCGCTGTTGGCCTTCGGGTCGCCCTTGTCGCTGCCGAACTCGTAGAAGTTGTTGTAGCTGGTGATGTCCTCGAACGAGTTGAGTTTCTCGCCCGTCGTGCTCAGCGGACTCTTCGTGACACCGGTGAGCGCCGTCTGCGCGTGTGCGTCGCCCGCCATCAACGCGCCGGCCAGACCGCCCGCCGCGACACCGACGGACGACCTGATGAACGCCCGTCGATCGAGATAGAGCCGCTCGTCGGTGATCTCCCGCGCCGGAATCTGCGTCGCCCTGCGAATCAGCATGCGTCCCTCGCTGTCACGATCGCCCGTCTCGGCGGTCGAACCAACAGTATGCACACGCCGCGGCCCATCTGCGTCGTGGCACACTGGGCGGCGCCCGTGGCCGATACGCCCGTCACCCTTCTCTTCGTCGCCTGGAACGCCCGTACGCACCTGCCGGCGGCGCTCGACGCGGCGTGCGCGACGGGATGGCCGGTGGTCGTGGTCGACAACGCTTCGACGGACGGAACGGCCGACATCGCGCGTGCGCGCGCCGACGTGCGCGTCGTGGCGTCGGACAGGAACCTGGGCTTCGCTGGTGGCGTGAACGCGGGCGTGGCCGCCACCGACACGCCGCGGGTGCTGGTGCTCAACCCCGACATCCTCGTCACGCGCGACGCGATTGCCCGCCTGCTCGCCGACGCGACGGCCGATGACCGGATCGCGCTGGCCGGCGCGCAGCTCGTCGGCACCGACGGACGCCCGCAGCCGGAGTACAGCATCCGCCGGTTCCCCACATTGGCCACATGGGCGGTGGATCTGTTGCTCATCGATCATGTCTGGCCGCGAAACCCTGCCAGCGCGCGGTATCTGGCCACCGATCTCGATCGCGATCGCGACCAGGACGTCGACCAGCCTGCCGCGGCGTGCCTGCTCGTCCGTCGCGCGGCGTTCGATGCCGTCGGCGGCTTCGACACGGCGTTCCACCCGGCGTGGTTCGAGGACGTCGACTTCTGTCGCCGCATTGCCGCGGCAGGCTGGCGCATCCGCTACGTCGCGAGCGCGCGCGTGGTCCACGAAGGCGGCGTGGCGATGCGCGCCATCGGCCTCGGCTCGTTCTCCGCGATCTGGTATCGCAACCTGCTGCGCTACGTCGCCAAACACGGCACCTTCGCAACACGCCTCCTCATCCGCCCGTTCCTCATCGTCGGCCTCGTGCTGCGCATCACACTGAGCCTCCTTCGCGGCCGTCCCGCGGAGGCTCGCGCGTACGCCGCCGCGCTGCCCGTCGCCTTCCTCCCACGCACGTTCTCGGGCCGGGCTCGAAGAGCCGACCCTGCCTGATGCCGCATTGGGGCAGGACCGCCCGCGGGCCTGGCTCCGAGAGCCGGTCCTGCCATCTGTGGCTGCAGGTAGGGCCGGCTCCGAGCCCGGCCCGCGGGCGTCGGGTAGACTCTCTCGCACGGAAATGCGTGTCGTCGCGCTACTGACTGTTCTGCTCGTGGTGCCCGCGATCGCGTCGGAGCGACAGAGCTCGGCGGGTCGTTCCGTGCTGCGCGATCGCGATCCGCAGGATCGCGCGGCGTTCGTCGCGTGGTTCACGCTGCTCGCCGACGCGCAGTTCTATCGCGCCACCTCCGACGTCACCGATTGCGCGGGACTCGTCCGCCACGCCGCGCGCGAGGCGCTGCGACCGCACTCGCCCGAATGGCTGCGGCGCATCGCGATTCCCGGCGGCCACGTGCGTCCCGACCTCCGCGTGCCGCTCACGACGGATGCAGACAGCGTGCCTCTGTTCCGCGTCTCCGACGACACGCCGCCGCGCTACGCCGAGTTCGCCGACGC
>CAYRAE010000059.1:0-12706 GCA_964422175.1 uncultured Luteitalea sp.
GGCGCTGGCTGGGAAGCAGCAGCAGGTCGAAGTCCTTGTTGGCCTTGATGAGCGCCTCCATCACCAGGTAGGTGTTCTGCGGCGGCACGTTGTCGTCCATCATGCCGTGGATCAGCAGCAGCTTGCCCTTCAGATCCTTCGCCACGGTCTGGTTGGCTTCCGCAGCGTAGCTGTCGGGCGCGCCCTTGTCACCCTTGCGCAGCAGCCCCTGATAGCGCTCGCCCCAGTCGTCTTCGTACACGCGCTGGTCGTGATTGCCCGACTCGGCGATGCCGACCTTGAAGAAGTCGGGATAGCGGAACATGGCGCCAGCGGTGATGAACCCGCCGCCCGAGTGCCCCCACATCGCCGCGCGATCGATGTCGATCCACGGGAAGCGCGCGGCGAGCTCCTTCATTCCTGCCACCTGATCGGGCAGCGTGTTGTCGCGCCCCATCGCGCCGTAGTACGTGTCGTGGAAGGACTTCGAGCGCCCGGGCGTGCCCATGCCGTCGATCGCGACGACGATGAACCCGAGTTCGGCGAGGGCCTGATTGTCACGGCGCGCCACGGAGAACGCGCGGCTGCCCACGCTGCCCGACTGCGGGCCGGGATAGGCGTAGTTGATGATCGGGTACTTCTTGGACGGATCGAACCGCAGCGGCCGATAGAGGAACCCGTACACGTCGGTCTTCCCGTCGCGTCCCTTCATCGTGACCTGCATCGGCGGCCGCCAGCCCGTCGCGAGCAGCTTCGAGATGTCGGCCTTCTCCAACGGCATCACGAGCGCACCCTTCGCGTCGCGCACGACCACGTCAGGCGCACGCTCGGGCGTTGACGATGTGACGATCGCGAAGGCGCCCGAGGGCGCGAGTTGCACCGCGTGGTGCGCGTCTCCAGGCGTGAGCCCGACGTAGCCCTTGCCGTCGAGGCCGATGCGATAGACGTGCGAGTAGTACGGATCCTGCCCTGGCTCGCGCCCGTTGGCGGCGAAGGTCACGGTGCGCGCGCGCTCGTCGACCTTCAGGATGCGCATCACGGGGCCCGGCCCAGACGTGATCCGGTGCTTCAGCGCGCCCGTCGTGAGGTCGTAGAGATAGAGGTGGCTCCAGTCGTCGCGCTGCGAGTTCCAGATGATCTCGTTGGATGCCCACAGCACGCGCCAGCCGGCAGGCGCCTCGAAGTGGGTCTTCTCCTCTTCCTCGAAGAGCGTCCGCACGTCGCCTGTCGCCGCGTCTGCCATGCGCACGCTGGCCGTCTTGTGATCGCGTCCCGTCGACACGAACGCGAAGCGCGTCGCGTCAGGACTCCATGACATGTCATTGAGCGACACATCGTCGCCGAGCATCGCGCGGTGGTAGTCGGGCGCCATCCTGAATCGCACGACGGTGGTCGACTCGGTGTCGATCACGACGCGGTGCAGCATCGCGACGTGCTCGTCGCCCGGCAGCGGATACTTCCATGCATCGAGCACCGGATGACCGGCGCGTGTGTCGACGAGATACATCTCGCCCACCTTGCGCTCGTCCTGCTGGAAGGTGGCGACCTTGCGCGAATCGGGCGACCAGAGCACCACGGGGCGAGGGCTCCGGCGCCAGCCGGCGTTGTCGGTGGCGTAGCCGAAGTGCGGCTCGCCATCGGTCGTGAGCTGGCGCTCCGCCCTGGACGCAACGTCGCGTACCCACAGGTTCCAGTCCCTGATGAAGACGGCCTTCGTGCCGTCTGGCGAGAGGACCGCGTCAGGCTCGGGCAACGGTGGGTTGGTCGACGAGCACGCCTCACCGGCCACGCCGCACGAGTAGCGCTTGCCGCCCATGTCGAACGAGACGGCGCGCCCGTCGGCAGACAGCGTCGCCGCGCGGAACGGCAGGCGCGCCGCATCCGCCTTCACGCCCGATGCCGTGGTGAGGGCAGCCGCGAGCTTCTCGTGATCGAAGAGGGGGGTGCGCGTGCGCGCGACAGGATCGACGAGCAGGAACTCCACGCCAGTGGCCGTCGTGCTGCGGTACGTGAACCTGTCGCCGTCGAGCCACGTCGCCTCGACGGTGCCGCCGACCACGAGCGGAGTGAGGCTGTCGGCCAGGAACGACTCGGCACGCGCGTAGTCGTCCGCGGTGAGTGCGGCGGGAGGCGGCTGCGCCCCGGCCACCTGCGCCTCGAGCCGTACCGGCATGATCGCGGCAGTCACCAGAACAGCCAACAGCGGTGCCATACGAACGCCCATCGTCATGGCCCGGAAGTCTAGCAAGACCGGCAACCGGCAACCGGCAACCGGCAACCGGGCACCGGGCACCGGGCAACCGGCAACCGGCAACCGGGCACCGGGCACCGGGCAACCGGCAACCGGGCACCGGGCACCGGGCAACCGGTAGGCAAGACGTCGCGAGCGACGACCTTGTCGCCACGCTCGGCAACAGGCACCCGGTAGGGCCGGCCCTCCGGGCCCGGCGTACGAGGGCCAAGGCCTAAATCAGACTTGACAGGTCGGAGTTGCGGTTCTACGCTCGTTCGGTGTTGCGACCGGGTCGCATGATCGCCCCTCGCACAAAAGTGCCCGTCGAGTGCTGGAACACCCGACGGGCCGATCGAACGCATCCGGATCCTGCTGAGGAACCCGTCCCGTGCGCAGCGCGCATGGGGCACGTCCGACCGCCGAAAAGCTTAGCGGGCGTGCCTCCCGGCGTGCAACTGGAGTTCATGCCGTGACAGCCCTGTTCCGCCCCTTTCGCCACGCCGCCTGGTGTGGCGCCGGCCCACTCGTCGCCCTCCTGCTTTCGGCGTCCATCTGCACCGCGCAAGCGCAACCGCCCGCATCGACCGCCGCCGCTCAGGATGTGCAGGAGGCCAAACCAGACGCGACGGGCGCACAGCAACCCGACAAGCCGCTGCAGTTCTTCAACGACGTGACGGTGACCGCGACGATGAGCCCGGCGGTGGTGAAGGACGTGCCGGGTACCGTGTCGGTGATCGACGCCGAGGCCATCGCGCGCGGGCTCATCGAGAACACGGCAGACCTCGTCAAGTTCGAGCCGGGCGTCTACATCGAGTCGAACCTCACGCGCATCGGCCTGAACGGCTTCAACATCCGCGGCATCGGCGGCAATCGCGTGATGACGCAGATCGACGGCATCGAAACCACAGAGCAGTTCGACTTCGGGCCGTTCAACGTCCACCAGTTCGGGCTCGACCTCGACACGCTCAAGTCCGCGGAAATCGTCCGCAGCGCCGGGTCGTCGATGTACGGGAGCGACGCGCTGGGCGGCGTGGTGTCCTTCTTCACGAAGGATCCCGCCGACTACCTCGCGGGCCAGCGCCTGCACCTCGGCGCGAAGCTGCTGTACGACGGCCGCGCGAAGGACACGAGCGGCAACCTCGTTGTCGCCGGTGGCAGCCGGCGCGTGCAGGCGTCGCTCTTCAGCAGCTACGCCTCGGGCCACGAACCGCGCAATCGCGGCAGCGTCGCGTCGCAGGACGCCACGCGCACCAGGCTCAACCCGCAGGATCGCGACGGCGCGCAGGCGCTCGGCAAGGTCGTGGCGACATTCAGCGACGGCAACCAGCTTCGGGCGTCAGTGGAGGTGGTGGACACGCGCGTGGAGACGCTCGCCTACTCGCTGAAGACGGCCGCCGTCCCGAACACCGAGTCGACCGACGAGATGCGGCGACAGCGCTATTCGGTGGATCAGGCGCTGACCGATCGTTTCGGGCTCAACACGTTCAGCTGGAGCCTCTACGCGCAGACGAGCGACACGAACCAGGTCATCGACGAGTTCCGTCTGGCCGCGGGCCCCACGCCGGCGATGAACCGCAGCGCGACGCTCGACTACACGCAGGACTCGTTCGGTGGCACGCTGCAGGGCCGCAAGGCGCTCACGCCCGGCGGGCGCCCGCTGCTCTTCACGTTCGGCGGCGCGTACAAGCACCACACGTTCGACATGCTCCGCGATCGCCTTGACCTCAACGCCGTGACCGGCGCCGTGATCCCGGTCACGACCCTGATCCTGCCGACCAAGTACTTCCCGAAGAGCGACGTGGGCGAGACGGGCGCGTACGTGCAGGGCGAGGTGCGCTTCGGTCGCCTCACGCTGCTGCCGGGCGTGCGCTACGACAGGTTCACGCTCGACGCCGACGCCAACGACGCCGTGTTCATCGCGAGCCTGAGCCCCGCGGCGGCCGACTTCTCCGACGACCGTGTCTCCACGCGCCTCGGCGCCTCGGTCAAGGTCTCCGAAGCCGTCACCGCGTACGCGCAGTACGCGGGCGGCTTCCGCGCGCCGCCGTACAGCGCGGTCAACAGCGGCTTCACGAACCTGGCCGGCGGCTACACGTCGCAGCCGAACCCGAACCTTCGGGCCGAGACGAGCGACAACTTCGAGGTGGGCGCCCGCGCGACGGCCGGGCGGATGAGCGTCGGCGTGGCGGTCTTCTCCAACCACTACGACGACTTCATCCAGCAGGAGTCGCTCGGCGTCAACCCGGTGACGCGCCTGCTCGAGTACCAGTACCAGAACGTCTCGAAGGTGCGCATCGAAGGCGTCGAGTTGAAGGGTGACGCACAGCTCACACGCACGCTGCGCGCCAGGGGTGCGTACGCGCGCATCAACGGCAACGACGTGTCGACGAGCACGAAGGTGCCGCTGTCCACGATTCCTCCGGACCAGGCGACGCTCGGACTCCAGTACGGCGACATGCGCAGCCGATGGGGCGGCGACCTCACGCTGCGGCTCGTCGGCGCGCAGGCTCAGGCCAACGCCGGTACCGGGCTGTACGCGCCCGAGGCGTATCAGGTCCTCGACCTGTCAGGCTGGTTCTCGCTCGGACGATCGGTGACGCTGCGCGCGGCGGTGTTGAACGCGGCGAACGAGCGGTACTTCGAGTGGATGAACGTCCGCGGCCGCAGTGCCACGGATGCGACGATCGATCGGTACTCCAGCCCCGGCCGCACCGGCATGGTGGCGCTTTCCTATGGGTGGTGACCTGTGATCACGTCGTGGAGGATGGCCGGCCGCGTGTCGGCCCGGGTGGCGATTGCGGCGCTGGTGTTCGCCGGCGGTGTCGCCGGCATGGCCGTCCGCACGCACGCACAGAGGGCGCCTGCTGAACTCGCACCGGTGACGCAGGCAGGCACGATGCCCCAGGCGGCGTCGAGCTTCGGCGCCGCGCTGGCCGACGGCTGGATCTACGTGTACGGCGGACACATCGTCCCGACGCACTCGTACTCGGTGGATGCGGTGTCGGGGAAGTTCGCGCGTCGCAAGGTCGCCGATGGCTCGGCGTGGGAGTCGCTGCCACCCGGTCCCGCCGTCCAGGGCATGAACATCGTCGCGCACGGCGGACGCGTGTATCGCGTCGGCGGCATGGAGCCACGCAATCGCGCGGGCCAGCCCGCCGACAACTGGTCGCTCGACACCGTCGCGCGATTCGATCCGGAGCGCGGCGCCTGGGAAGCCCTGCCGCCGCTGCCCGCGCCCCGGTCCTCGCACGACGTCGTCGTGTCCGGCAACCGGCTCGTCGTGGTCGGCGGGTGGAACATGCGCGGCGTCGGGCAGGACTCGTTGTGGCCAGACACGATGGAGGTGCTCGACCTCTCCGCGCCGACACTCGCGTGGAAGAGCGTGCCGCAGCCGTTCAGGCGGCGCGCACTCGTCGCCGCTGCCGACACGCAGCGCATCTACGTGGTCGGCGGCTTCGACGATGCCAACGCGATCGACAAAGGCCTGGCCATCTACGACGTTGCGACGGCGACGTGGTCGGAGGGACCGATTCTGCCGGGCGGACAGCGCAGCGGCTTCGGCCCGGCGGCCGTGGTGGTCGACGGCCGTCTTTACGTGAGCATCGACGACGGCGGTCTGTATCGTCTCGACCGCGCCGGAAAGGCATGGGAACACGTCGCGAAGGCCACGCCGCGCATCGTCCATCGACTGGTGAGCGATGGCTCACGCATCTACATCCTCGGGGGCGCCTCGCGCGGCGGCAACTCGGACCTCATCGAAGCCGTCGCCGTGAAGCCATAACGGCCAGGCCTTGGGTCATCGGCCTTCGTGCCAGGGGTTGAAACCCCTGGCCTCCATCTGTCATTCGGAATGGAGCGAACGGCCCCGCCATAGCGCGTAGCGCGAAGGCGGAAGCCCTCCGTCAGAGTCACCGCGCCTGGCGGCCCCGCATGTGTGCCTCGATCTCCTCGATCGAGCGCGGCACCGTGGCAGAGAGTCGCGTGAGTCCCGTGTCGGTGAGCAGGAACGAGTCCTCGATCCGGATCCCGATCTGCGCGTACTTGCGCACCGCGGGCAGCACGGCTGTCTTGAACGCGCGATTCTCCGGCGTGTCGGGCAGTTCGTCGAGCGCCTGCGGACGGATGTAGAGCCCTGGCTCCACCACGAACGTCATCCCCGCGGCGAGCGGGCGCTGGTAATCGCCCACGTCGTGCACGTCGATACCGATCCAGTGACAGATGCCGTGCGTGTACCACGTGCGGAACTGATCGCCGCTCGCATCGGTGATCAACCCGAGCTTCAGCAGACCCGCCTTCACGACCTCCTCCGACGCGCGCTCGACGGCGGCCGTCGTCTGTCCGATGCGCGCGGCGGCGATCCCGGCGGCCTGCGCCTCGAGCACCAGCCGATAGATGTCCTTCTGCGCCTCCGTGAATGTACCGTCGACGGGATAGGTGCGCGTGATGTCGATCGTGTAGCCGTCGTAGCTGGCCGCCGCGTCGACGAGAAGCAGATCGCCCGGATCCATCTTCCGGCTCGACGCGTTGTAGTGGAGGATCGTCGCGTTCGGTCCGCTGCCGACGATCGACGGATAGCCCGGAGTCATCGCGCCGTTGGCGAGGTAGACGTGCTCGATGGCGGCCTCGACCTCGTACTCGAAGCGGCCCGGGCGCGCGGCGAGCATGCCGGCCTTGTGAGCGTCGCTCGAGATGACGCCACTCCTGGTCATCACCTGCTGTTCGTACGGCGTCTTCACCTGCCGCAGGTCCGCGATGAGCGGCTCGGTGTCGACGAACCGCACATTGAGAAAGCGATCGCGTACCTGTGTCGCGAACGTGTACGGCTCGGTGAGCGGCGCCGACGGCGCGGGCCGCGGCCCGAACGGGAGCGCCAGTGTCGCGCGGTTGGCGGCGACGGCGTCGAAGAACGTGTCGAAGTCGGTGGTGGTCTCGCCGCGCCGCAGTCCGTACGCACGCCTGTTGAAGAGCGCGGTGACGAACGGTTCGAAGGCGTCGACGTAGTACACCGTCGCGATGCCGCTCTGTGCCGTCGCTTCCTCGCGCGTGAGGATGTGGCCTTCACGATGCTCGCGCCGCGGATCCGGCTGCCGCACGAACAGCACCTCGCGCCGCGTCTTCGCGCCGGGCACCAGCACGAGGATCGTGTCGGGCTGCGTGATGCCCGTGAGGTAGAACAGGTTGCTGTCCTGCCGGTACTCGTAGTCGACGTCGAGCGAGTACACGCGCGCCGGCGCGCTCCAGACGATGGCGAGCGCGTCCGACCCGAGCCGCTCCATCAGCCGCGCCCGCCGCGCCGCGAGATCGTCCTGCAGCGGCCCAGCCAGGGCCAGCCCCGGCAGCAGCAGCGCGCCGCACGCGGTGAACAGGAGACGGATCAGGAGTCGAGTCATCGATGTCCTCACGGTGTAGGGGCGACGCATGCGTCGCCCCTACCGGAATCCCGCGCTATCGCGGGCGGCGGGTGGGTGGCGTCCAGGGGCCGGCGGCGCGCTGGGCGGCGACATCCTCGGGGCTGACCGCCGGCGCGTGGTTGCCGAAGTTCTGGCGCAGGTACGTGAGCAGCTGCGCCACCTGCTCGTCGGTGAGGAACGCGTTGGCGGGCATCACGCCGTCGAACGACTTGCCCTCGACCTCGATTGGCCCCTGCAGGCCGTGCAGCACGATCGAGATGAGCCGCTGCGGACTGCCAGACACCCAGCGTGTGCTCGCGAGCGATGGGAACCGCGATCCGTCTCCCCTGCCGTCGCCCTGATGACACGCGATGCAGTAGGTCTGGTAGATCTTCGCACCCGCCGCTGTCATCTCCCCACCGAGGATGTCTTTCTGCTCGTCGGGATTGCGAATGTGCTGCTGCTGGACCTTGCGCACCGCCATCTTCGCCAGCTGCGCCTGCCCGAACGACGCGCGCGATCCCGCGAACGTGATCTTCCAGATCTTCCCCTTCACGCTCTCGCTCACGTAGATCGCGCCGTCAGGTCCCTGCGCGAGCCCCACGGGCCGTGCCGCCGCATCGCTCGTATTGGGAATCGGATCGACGCCCGAGAATCCGTCAGCGAATACTTCCCACTCTCCGGACGGCACGCCATCGCGCATCGGCACGAACGCGACGATGTAGCCGGCCTGCGAGTAGGGCATGCGGATCGTGGACCCGTGGAACGCGATGAACGCGCCATGCCGGTACCGTTCGGGGAACATGTCGCCGTCATAGAACAGCAGATCGTTCGGGGCGAAGTGTCCGGGGAACCCGATGAGCGGCTTTGTCAGCGTCGCGCCATCGCCTTCCTTCTTCCCGTCGCCGCCGTACTCCGGGTTGAGCAGCTTCTTCCCCTGCATCCAGTCGAAGTAGTAGTACGGCCACCCGCCATCGAATCCTTCCGTCACGCGGAAGAACTCCTCGGAGGGCAGCACGGCACTGTGCCAGCGCGTGTAGTACTGCGACCACGATCGATAGAGATCGTCGCGCCCGTGCTGCAGCGCGTAGAGATCGTTCACGTGCCGATTCCACGACATGCCGACGATGCTGCGGATGCCGGTCGCGTAGCGACGCCCGTCCTTCTCCGTCTGACCCGTGCGGCGCGCGTCGAACTGCCAGACGCCGCCGTGCCATTCGAGCTGGCCGCACGGCATCGCGCCCGGCGCCCCGGGCTCGCGGTTGCGGTCCTGGCACGCGTCGCCGGGCGCCCCGAACGGCAGGTACAGGTGGCCGGCCTCGTCGAACGCTATCGGCTTGGCAATGTGCTCGTACGACCGGACCTGTTCGCGGTAGTTGTGCTTGATCACCAGTTCGACGGGCGTGTCGGGCACCAGCCGGCCGGGCACGAGCTTCTGGCGATACACCTCGCCGGCCGTCGTGAAATAGATGTAGCCCTCGTAGAGCCGCATCGCGGTGCCGTAGTCGCCGCGATCCTCATACGCCCCGAAGTATTCGACCTCGTCTGCCCGCCCGTCGCCGCCCGTGTCCTTCAGCGCGACAACGCCCTTGAAGTCCGCGGGAGCCTGCCCCTGTACTGGGCCGCGCAGCTTCACGTACACGGCGCCGTCGTCGGTCACCGCGAGATGACGCGCCCGCCCCACGCCGTCGTGGAACACCGTGGCGGCAAAACCGTCGGGCAGGAACAGGCCGCCATTGCGGGTGGTGTCGGGCGGCTGGGTCGCGGGACGACAGCCGAACGCCGCGACAGCCAGGAACGAGACGAGGGCACCACGGATGGCAGACACTGGCCGAGACTTGTACACAAACTCACGACACCTGTCGAGAGCGCGCCACCCGTTGCACAATCGTGCGCATGCGCTTCACGCCGCACCGCCTTGTCGCGACGGTTCTCGCCGCCTGCTTCGCCGTCATCACCGCAGCGCCGCTCGCGGCGCAGGACGCGCCGGTCGTCTCGTCGCCACCGCCGGCGGGCGAGGCCGGGCGTGACGTCGACGTCGATCGATTCGTCGATCGGGTCTGGATCGTGGTACCCGGCAGCGGCGTGCCGGAGGGTACGCGCTACATCTTCCTGTCCGACAACACACTGCTGATTGCGGCCGCGAACGGCACCACGGCGACGGGTACGTGGGCCGAGGACCTGGGCGGGCTGGTCATCACCGAGAAGGGACCAGCGTCCTCCCGCGGTTCCGGTGCAACGGGCGGTTCGTCGAAAGTGGAGGTGCTCTCGCTCACGCCGGACTCGTTCCGGTTGCGCCTCGCAGGCCCCAAAGGTTCCACGGATATCTCGCTCAGGCCCGCCATCGCGCCACCAGCGGCGCAGGCCATGACGGCCGTCGACCCGACGGCTGCCGGTGCGGCGATCGCACCGGCGCGCGCACCAGCGCCGACACCGCCGGTCGCCCCACTCGGCTCACCGTATCGCTGCGGCGCCGACGCCTTCCGCGTGGCGTTCGAGAACAACAAGGCGTACGTGACATGGCCCGACGGCTCGGTGCTGGTCCTCGACGAGACGAAGGTGCCCGACGCACCCCCCTCGAGACGCACTTACTCCGACGGCGAGCACCGCGTCGTCGAAGACACGAGCGAGGTGTACACGCGCGTCTTCTTCGCGCGTCCGGGATTCCGCCCGCGTCCCTGCGCGCCAGCCCGCTGATTCACGTCCCTTCGGCGCGGCGCTTCATGGCGGCGAGTGTGGCGCGGACGCCCGCGACGCCGCCATTGGTGACCTTGCGCTTCACGACGCCGCCGAAGATGCCGGTGAGGCCATCAGCTCGCGCGAGGCTGAGCATGATGAGGTAGTGCGCGCGGCCCGGCTGCTCGGGATCGTCGAGCAGCACGCGCACGTCGAGCGCGGCGTGGAAGTAGTGACTCGCGTACAGCTGCTTGGTCGTGATGGCGTACTGCAGCCCGGACGTGGCGCCCGTCGGGTGGATCACCGTGTGGTTCAGACGCAGCACGGGCTTCAGGCCGAACTCGGCGAGCGACCAGTAGAAGAAGTCCTCCACGGACGCCGGCCGTCCCGCGGGATACGTCAGGAGGTAGCGCGACACGTGCGGCAGCGTCGAGGTCAACACCGACGACCGCTTCACCATGTCGTCGAGTTCGCCGGCAATGTCGATCGGATCCGATGTGTCGACGTAGACGGCCAGCGCCTTGCTGCCGTGGGCCTGATACTGCTCCACGTAAGACACGGCCATGCGCCGCGCGAACTGGTTGACCTGATCGGCGACGTTCGGCGCACGCCAGTCCACGCGCGCCAGGTCGTCGAACGCGCTCCGTCCGAGCTTCACCGCGCACCGTCCAGGGCGGCACGACCGGAGGTCCTCGATGTCGCCCTCGGGCAGGCGCAGCGTCGCGACGTCGGCGAGCGATGGCGGCGTCGAGAACTCGTGCGTGGCGAGGAACCCCTTGCCGCGTTCCAGCCGTTCCACGTCGCGCGCCATGGCCACCATCCGCGATGCGGGCGCCGCGATGCGCACGGCGCCGGCGACGGCCACCTCGCGATCGACGCTCGACGCCATCGACACGACAACGGGCTGGCCGCTGCGCGCCGTGGCGATCTGGGCGTCGGTGAACCTGAACTCGCGCGCGAGCAGGCGCCGGATGTCTTCAGACGTCGACGGCTGGGCCGCCGGCATGGCGCCGACGAGCGCCGTGGCCACGAGACACGCGACGCCCTGCCGGCTCGCACCCACCTCAGTCCTCCGCTTCGCTCAGCAGCTGAGTCCGCGCCTCACGCAACGTCGTGAGCTGCGTCTCCGACACGCGGCGGGGCTTCAGTCCCAGGCCGCCGATGGCGTTGGTCAGGATGGCCGAGACCAGCGCGCGCGACACCCACTTGTTGTCCGACGGTATCACCCACCACGGCGCCCACGGGGTGCTCGTCTGCGTGAGCGTGTCCTCGAACGCGCGCTGGTACTCGTCCCAGACGGCGCGCTCGCGCAGATCCGCCATCTCGAACTTCCAGTGCTTGTCCGGATTGTCCAGCCGCTCCATGAAGCGCTTCTTCTGCTCCTTCTTCGAGATGTGCAGGAAGAACTTCAGGATGAGCGTGCCATTGCGCGTGAGATGCCGCTCGAAGCCGTTGATGTCCTCATACCGCTCGGCCCAGAACGTCCTGTCGCGCGGACCCGGCGGCAGCCGCTGGCGTTCGAGCACCTCGGGGTGCACGCGCACCACGAGCGTCTCCTCGTAGTACGAGCGATTGAAGATGCCGATCCTGCCGCGTTCGGGCAGCGCGCGCCAGTAGCGCCAGAGGAAGTCGTGATCGAGTTCCTCCTCCGACGGGCGCTTGAAGCTGAACACCTGGCAGCCCTGCGGGTTCAGGCCAGACATGACGTGCTTGATCATGCCGTCCTTGCCCGCGGCGTCGATCGCCTGCAGCACGACGAGCACGGAGTACACGTCGTTGGACGCGAGACGGTCCTGCGCCTCGTTGAGCTTGCCGAGGTTCTGCTCGACGAACTCGCGGGCCTTCGCCTTGAGCTCGTCGTTCTTGAGGCGTTGCAGATCCGAATCGCCCGCCCATGCCGGATCGTGCTTCTTCAGTCGCAGGCGCGAACCCGGCTCCACGCGGAACAGCCGGCTCGCCTCCTTCATCGTCAGCATGCGCGCGATGGTAGCAGCGGATCGTGCGCCCGACGAACGGGTTGAAATCCGTTCGCTCCGTCCATCACCCCGGCGGACCCGGGCTAGTGTCCCGACAGGACGTCGCGGACGCGGGCGGCGAGGGCGGTCGGACTGAACGGCTTGGTGATGAGCGCCTCATCGGCAGACAGCAGGCCCCGTTCGGCCACCACATCGCTGGCGTGGCCGGACATGAACAGCACGCGCAACGCCGGATCGAGACCGCGCAGTCGCGTCGCGAGCTCGCGTCCGTCCATGCCTGGCATGACGATGTCGGTGAGGAGCAGGTCGACACGCGCATCCGGCTCCTGCATCGCACGAATCGCGCGCTCGGGCGTGCTCGCGTGCAGCACCGTATAGCCGAACGACTCCAGCGTGCGCCGCACGAGTTCGAGCACGGCTGGCTCGTCCTCGACGAGCAGGATGCGCTCCGA
>CAYRAE010000060.1:0-9416 GCA_964422175.1 uncultured Luteitalea sp.
CCGAGTGGCCCGCGCAGCCGGCCCGAGCTGCCCACGCCATTCCCGGAAGGACCGACTTTCCCATTCGCCCTCAACACTGCACTCGACGAGAAGAACGAGGTCATCGATTGTCGAACCGATCGAGCTGCGGGATGGGACCGCAAAGACACCTGGCATCAGCTGCCCGTTGGCGACCCGCTCGAGAGCGAAACGGACCAACGTCGAGACGTCGTGCGTGAGCAGAATCCGACGGTCACGAGCTGCCCACGCCAGGACGGTCGGATCGTCGGCGCCCGACAGGGCGACATCCTGAACGCGAACCAGATCGAGTTCCGGGAGATGGCGATGAATGCCCCTCACGATGTCGGCGTTGAAGTTCTCGTCGGTAGCCAGGCGAAGCATCGGTCGTACGACGCTACCTGCGTCTGGCGAGCAGTCGTTCCCGTATGCCTGCTGAAGAGAATCTCCGCTCGGCCTCTTCACGGACACGGCAGGCGAGGGCTTCGCGCTCCTTGCGATAGACCTCGACTTCCGGCTTGTGCCGGAGGTAGTAAGTGATGACGGAATAAACGTCGACTAGCGGGACGGTGGGGTACTGCTGCGCAATCTCCTCGGCCGTCGCGCCGGCCTCGAACGCGTCCACGAGAGTGTCGAGGGTGACTCGCGTGCCAGCTATGCGCACCACGCCATCAGCGTCGGTGTGGATGGGCACTCGCTCGAGGACGTTCGTGGCGTTCATGGTTGAGACCCTGGCGGGATTATACGCGCCGTTCACAACACGGGAGCTGCGCTCACACGGCTTCGGGTTGAGCCCCGTGGCCTCCATCACAGCGCGGGCAAGTTCGGTTGCCCGTTGTCGGTCGCGTGCCGCGCCGGAGCGCGTCAGCGCGAAGGCGGACCGGTCACTTACCGGTCTGCCAAGAGCGGTACCACTCCACCGTCTGCCTGAGTCCCTCTTCGAGTCCGACGATGGGGGTGTAGCCGAGCAGATCGTGGGCGCGCGTGATGTCGGCGAGGGAGTCGCGGACGTCGCCGGCGCGCGACGGGCCGTACACGGGGTCGACAGTCGCGCCGGTGATGCGCTTGAGTGTGTGGAACAGATCGTTGAGCGAGATGCGCGTGTTGGTCGCGACGTTGATCACCGCACCGCTCACGGCGCTGTCGGCCTGCGACGCACGCAACGCGCCGTCGACCACGTTGGCGACGAACGTGAAGTCGCGCGTCTGTTCGCCGTCGCCGTGAATCGTGGGACTGCGGCCCTCGACGAGGTACCTGATGAACAGCGAGATGACGCCCGAATACGCCGACGAAGGATCCTGCCGCGGGCCGAACACGTTGAAGTAGCGGATCGTCACCGTGGACAGTCCGTACAACTGCGTGAACAGCTGCATGTACTGCTCGCCGACGAGCTTCTGCAGCGCGTACGGCGACAGCGGCGCCGTGGGCATGTCTTCCTGCTTGGGCAGCGCGGCGGCGTTGCCGTAGGCCGACGAACTCCCCGCATACACCACCCGCTTCACCCCCGCGTCGCGCGCGGCCACGAGCAGGCTCAGCGTCGCGTCGATGTTGGCGCGGTTGGATGTCAGCGGGTCTTCGACCGAGCGTGGCACCGACGGGATGGCGGCCTGGTGCAGCACGAAGTCGACGCCCTGCACCGCCTCCGACGCGAACGCCGGCTCGGCCAGGTCGCCTTCGAGGAACTCCACCTCGTCGATGTGCGCGAGGTTGGCGCGCCTGCCCGTGATGAGGCTGTCTGCCACGCGGACGCGATCGCCGCGGCGGCGCAACGCTTCCACCATGTGCGACCCGATGAACCCCGCCCCGCCCGTGACCAGATAGAACGCCATCCCGCTGCTCGCCTCCGCGGCGCACGCGCGCCGGACCGTCTCGTCTTGATGTATCGGCAGTGCGGCAGTCGTCCGATAAGCCGAATTCTGTCGGCCCACGCGTCCTTGCGGACTCGCGAGCGGGCGATCATTCCTCTGGGACCGGCATCACTGACGGCCTCGAGCAACCTACCCGGAGGCTTCGGACGGGCCGTCCTCGAGCGCCTCCCTATTTGGTCTTGCTCCGTGCGGGGTTTTGCCTGCCACGTCCGTTGCCGGCCGCGCGGTGCGCTCTTACCGCACCTTTTCACCATTGCTTGCGAGCCGAAGCTCACGTCAGCTGTGTGTTTTCTGTGCCACTTTCCGTCGGGTCGCCCCGCCCGGGCGTTACCCGGCGCACTGCCCTGCGGAGTTCGGACTTTCCTCCAGCAGCGGGCTCACGCCCCTCCGCCAGCGATCGCCTGAACGACTGCCGCACTGGTGATCATAGCAATGCCGCGATGCCGGGAATGCCGAGAATGCGGAGCACAAGGAAATATCCGAACCTTCGACGGGCGTGTTGGGACGTTGGACGCGGGGTCCGCTGAATGGAAGTCCCGCGCAACGAAGGCCCCTGGCCGACGGCCGACGGCCGACGGCCGACGGCCGAACCTACCCGTCCTTCTCCTGCGTGATCCCGTACTGTTCCAGCTTCTTGTAGAGATTGCTGCGCGGGGTGTCGATCACTTCGGCGGTGCGGGAGATGTTCCAGCCGTGCTCGCGCAGCTTCTCCACCAGGAACTCGCGCTCCACCTGCTCCTTGAATTCCCGCAGCGTCGTCGGCTTCGCCGGTGTGGCACGCGCGCCCTCGGCGACGGCGTTCGGTTCGAACGCCCCGGGGGACTCCGCCACGGCTGCGGCACGCGATTCGTCTGGCACGTACGCGGCCTGCGGAAGCAGGCCTGACTGCGCAACGGACGCCGAAACCGACGGGGCCGCGCTCACGGCGGTGGTGCCGTCCACACGCAGGAACTGCCGCACGTCTGCCACGTCGACGACGTCGCCGCGCGCCATGATGAGGACGCGCTCGATGGTGTTCTTCAATTCGCGGATGTTGCCGCGCCACCGGTGCTGCTGCAGCACGCCGAGCGCCTCGGGCGTGAAGCGCCGCGTGCGACCGCCGTCGGCGGCGAACAGATCGGCGAAGTGTTTCACGAGCAACGGAATGTCTTCAGGCCTGTCGCGCAGCGGCGGCACCTGCACGGGAATCACGCTCAGGCGGAAATACAGATCCTCGCGGAACGTGCCGTCGGCGATGGCCGCTTCGAGATCCTTGTTGGTCGCCGCGATCACGCGCACGTCCACCTTGAGCGTCCGCTGCGATCCGATGCGTTCGACCTCGCCTTCCTGAAGCACGCGCAGGACCTTGGCCTGCGTCTTCTGGCTCATGTCGCCCACTTCGTCGAGGAAGATCGTGCCGCGATCGGCAAGCTCGAACTTGCCGATCTGCTTGTCCGTTGCGCCCGTGAAGCTTCCCTTCTCGTGGCCGAAGAGCTCGCTCTCGATCAACTCCTCCGGAATGGCGGCGCAGTTGACCTGCACGAAGCGCTCGCGCGCACGCAGGCTGTTGCGGTGGATCGCACGCGCAACGAGTTCCTTGCCCACGCCACTCTCGCCGAGCACGAGCACCGTGGCGTTGGTCGGCGCGGCACGGCCGATCGCATCGAGCACCTGCAGCAGCGCGGGACTCTGCCCGACGATGTTGTAGCGCGCGTCCTCGGCGCCGCGCAGCCGCCGGTTCTCCTGTTCGAGGCGGCCCGCGTTGAGCGCGTTGCGCACGGTGAGGAGCACGCGCTCGGTCGAGAGCGGCTTCTCGATGAAGTCCATCGCGCCGAGCTTGGTGGCCTCCACCGCCGTCGCCACGGTGCCGTGGCCCGAGATCATCACGACAGGCAGCGCATCGTCCTGCGCCCTGAGGCGGGTGAGCACTTCGAGCCCGTCGAGCCCCGGCATCTTGATGTCGGAGAAGACGAGATCGGGAGCCTCGCTCCGAGCCATCGCGAGCCCCTGCTCGCCCGTTGCGGCGAGCAGGCACGTGTAACCCTCGTATTCGAGGATCATGCGCAGGCTCTCGCGGATGCCTGCTTCGTCGTCAATCACCAGGATGCGTCCGCTCATGTCGGTGTCTTCAGCGTTGCGCTACGGTTCGTGCGAGGGCCAGTTCATGGGATCGGCGAGGAGACGCGCCAACATGTCCTCGTCCCCCACCTGAATACCGAGTTCCTGCGCCTTCGCCAGCTTGCTGCCGGCGTCGGTGCCGGCGATGACCAATGATGTCTTCCTGCTCACCGAACCCGCCACCTTCGCGCCAAGGGCCGTGAGCCGCTCGGTGGCATCTTCCCGCGTCATCGACGACAAGCCGCCGGTGAGCACGATGGTGCGGCCCTCGAGCGGCTTCAGACCGCGATCGGGCGGCAGCGGCTCGCCCATGTTGACACCAGCCGCCTCCAGGCGCGCGACGAGGCGCTGTGTCTCGGGTGCGTCGAAGAAGCGGCGCACCGACGCGGCCACCACCGGGCCGATGTCTGGGACGGCCTGCAACTGCTCGACGCTGGCCGTCGCGATCGTGCTCATCATCCCGAAGGCATCGGCCAGCGCCTGCGCGCCGCGCTCGCCGACATGCCTGATGCCGAGACCGAAGATCAGACGTCCGAGACCGTTGGCGCGGCTGCCCTCGATCTGCGCGACGAGCGCCGTGGCCGACTTCTCGCCGAAGCGGCGAAGGGTTGTCGCGCCGGCCGTTCCTGCGTCATCGGGCGCGCTGCTCTCGCTCTTGCGCGCCTGCGCCTCGAACTGCAGACCAGCGAGCGTCTCGACCGTCAGTGCATACAGGTCTGCGAAGTCATGGACCAGCCCGACACTCACCAGCTTGTCCACCAGCGCCTCGCCGAGTCCGTCGATGTTCATCGCCCGGCGTCCGGCGAAATGCTCCAGGCTGCGACGCAACCGCGCGGGACAACTGGGATTCGGACACCGCCAGACGACTTCATCGTCCGGTCGTTCGAGCGCACTCTGGCAGACCGGACAATGCGTCGGCATCACGAAGGGCGCGAGATCGGTCTGCCGCCGCGACGCGATCGCCTTGACGATCTTCGGGATGACGTCGCCGCCCTTCTCGATCAGGACCTCGTCGCCGGGCCTGATGTCCTTGCGGCGGATCTCCTCTTCGTTGTGCAGCGTGGCGTGCTGGATCGTCGACCCGGCCAGGAACACGGGTTCGAGGACGGCCTGCGGCGTCACCGCGCCAGTGCGGCCGACCTGCAGATCGATCCGGATCAATCGCGTCGTGGCCTGTTGCGCGGGGAACTTGTACGCCGTCGCCCATCGCGGGAACTTCGACGTGACGCCGAGACGCGCACGGTCCTCACGCGCGTCCACCTTGATGACGATGCCGTCGGTCTCGAACGGGAGCGCCTGACGCGCATCGGACCACGAGGCGCAGAACGCCTTCACCGCGTCGATGCCCTCGCAGCGCGTCCAGTGCCCCTCGACGGGCAGCCCCCACGACGCCAGCGCCGCAAGCAGGTCCGCGTGCGTCGACGGCAGCGCCAACACTCCGCCACTCGTCTCATCGCCCGCCGGCGCATCGCCGACAACGGCTTCATAGAAGAACGCGCGCAGCCCGCGGCTCGCGACCAGCGACGGATCCAGGTTGCGCAGCGTGCCCGCCGCGGCGTTGCGCGGGTTGGCAAACAGCGGATCGCCCGCCGCTTCGCGGCTCTCGTTCAGACGGGCGAATGCCTGGCGCGGCAGGTAGATCTCCCCGCGCACCTCGATTCGCCCCGTCGGTGCGTGGCGCAGGCGCAGCGGAATCGCCTGGATGGTCCTGACGTTGCTCGAGACGTCCTCGCCGATCACGCCGTCGCCACGCGTGACGCCGCGCACGAAGCGTCCGTCGTGATAGGTGACGGCGATGCTGAGGCCATCGATCTTCAGTTCGGCGACGTAGTGCACGTCACCGATCGCCTCCAACCCCTTGCGCACGCGCTGGTCGAACGCGTCGAGCTCCCCATCGTCGTACGCGTTGTCGAGGCTGAGCATCGGACACAGGTGTGTGGCGGTGTCGAAGCCCCCCGCGGGCCGTCCGCTGACGCGCTGCGTGGGTGAATCGGAGGAGACGAGATCCGGATGCGCCGTTTCCAGATCGCGAAGCTCACGCATGAGCGTGTCGAACTCCGCGTCGGAGATCTCCGGATCGTCGTGGATGTAGTAGCGCTCCTCGTGATGCCTGATGAGGGCGCGGAGCGCGTCGATGCGGTCAGCGGGCGCTGTCATGCGCCAGGGTCAGCGATCGCGGGCGAGGACGTAGTCGGCGAGCCCGATGAGCGCATCGCGCTCCCGGCTCTCGGGGAACGACGCCAGTTGCCGGCTGGCCTGCTCGGCGTACTCACCGGCGCGGCGCGTGACCTGCGGGATGATGTCGTACTCCCGCATGAGGCCGAGCAACTGCCGCCACGCCTCCTCGGAGATGTCGGCGTCGCGCACGACCTGCTCGATGATCGGGCGCGCCTGATCGGGCACGCGATCGCGCAGGAGGATCATCGGGAGCGTGAGTTTGCCCTCGCGCAGATCGCTGGCGATCGGCTTGCCGAGCGCGGCCTGGTCGGCCGTGTAATCCAGCAGATCGTCGACGAGCTGGAAGGCGATCCCCAGATTGAACCCGTAGTCCCAGAGCGCCTGTTCCTGCGCCGGGGTGATCGTGCCCACCATGCCGCCGATGCGCGCCGACCCGGCGAACAGGTACGCGGTCTTGCGGCGAATGATGTCGAAGTGCTCGTCCTCGGTGATCTCCGTGTCGCCGTTCTTGGTGAGCTGGTACAGCTCGCCCTCGATCATCTTCAGCGTGATGTCGCACAGCACGCGCAGGACGTCGATCCTGTCGTACTGCAGCGCCATCCCGAGCGACTTGATGTACAGGTAGTCGCCGAGGAGGACCGTGACGTCGTTGCCCCACCGCGCGTGGACGGCCAGGCGGCCGCGGCGCAGTTCGGAGTCGTCGATGATGTCGTCGTGGACGAGCGTGGCGGTGTGGATGAACTCGATGACCGATGCGTAGAGCACGGCCATGTCGCTCTTGTCCTGCCCGCCGGCCAGCCGGCTGGCCATGAGCATCACCGCCGGACGCACGCGCTTGCCGCCCGTGTTCTGGAGGTACTTGCCGATCTCCGGGATCAGCTCGACACGCGAGTCGATATGGCGGAGGAAGGCCTGATTGACACGCTCAAGATCGTCCCTGACGGGCTCGAACAACTGCGCGAGATCGGAGGGAGACGAAGAAGGCTGCACGTGCGTAACCTGCGGAATCTCAACACATTGGGGTGGCGCTGTCAACGCGCCCACCGGCTGGGGTCGATGGCGCCGAAGAGCGCCGCGGCGTTGGCCACGGCCTGCCCGCGTGCCTCGTCCGGCGTGAGGCCCCGGACGCTGGCCACGGTGTCGAGGACCGCCATGACGCGCGCCGGCTCGTTGCGCCCACCCCGCTTCGGTGCCGGGGCGAGAAAGGGGCTGTCGGTCTCGACGAGCCACTTGTCGGCCGGCACCCACCGCGCCACGTCACGAATGACCTCGGCCCTGGGGAAGGTGGCGATCCCCGAGAACGAGAGGTGGAAGCCCCGCGCGACCGCCGCCTCGGCCAGCGCCTGGTCGCCCGTGAAGCAATGGAACACGCCGCGCACCCGGCCCTCACCATGGGCGTCGAGCACGGCGAGCGTGTCGGCATCCGCCTCGCGGGTGTGGATCACGATGGGGACGTCGCGCGAGACCGCGAGCGCCACCTGACGCGCGAACACCGCGCGCTGCCTGTCGCGCGGCGCGAAGTCGTAGTGGTAGTCGAGGCCGATCTCGCCCAGCGCGACGGCGCCCGTCCGGTCGAGTGCGTCACCCACGACGCGCTCGACGTCCGCCTCGTCCACCTGGCCGGCGTGATGCGGATGCACGCCGACGGCGAACCGCACGCCCGGCCACGCGGCACGCACCGCGTCGACCCGCGCAAGTTCCACCGGCGTGACGGCATCGAGAATGCAGATGGCGTCGGTGACGCCCGCGTCTCTGGCGCGCGCGGCGACGTCGGCGAGATCGTCGACGAAGTCGTCGCCCGCGATATGACAGTGGGTGTCGATCATGAAACGTGCGGCTTACGGCTCACGGCTTACGGCTTACGGCTTACGGCTTACGGAAAGGAACAAGGAACAAGGAACAAGGAACAAGTCTGCACACTCAGCGGATGCGCGTGCCGGGCTGCGGCGGGGTCTCGAACGCGATGAGCTGCGCCTTGCCGTCGGTCTCGGCGGCCAGCACCATCCCGTGCGACACGAGGCCCATCATCGGCCGCGGCGCGAGGTTGGCCACGAACGCGATGGTGCGGCCGACCATGGCCTCCGGCGTGTACGACTCCGCGATACCGGCGAGGATGGTGCGCTCCGACTCGGGCCCGTCCTGCACCGTGAGCTTCAGCAGCTTCTTCGACTTCGGCACGGCTTCGGCCGCCAGCACCTTGCCGACCTTCAACTCCACCTTCACGAAGTCGTCGATCGTGATGACGCCCGCGTCGGCACTCGCCGGCGCCGGTGCGATGGGGGATGCCGCGGCTGGTTGAGCGGCTGGAGCCGCTGCCCGAGCGGCAGCTCCTGAGGCGGCATCGGGGACTGGCTGTTCGGACACGACTGGGACTCCTGCGTTCGGAAGCGTGACCACGACTGGCGTGGTCGGTTCAGCGGGTACGGCGCGCGGCCACAACGCCTCGCCCGCGGTCACGGTGACTGGCGCCTGACGCCACGCGGCCTCGACGTCGAGGCGCCTGTCGGCCAGCGGCGTATGGTCGCCAAGACGAGCCAGGATCGCCTGCGACGAGGCGGGCATGACGGGCCCGAGGAGCACCGCCGACAGCCGGAGGCTCTCGGCAGCGGTGTACAGCACCTCGTCGAGCGCCGTGGCGTTGGCCGGGTCCTTCGCGAGCGTCCAGGGGGCGCGCTCGGCGAGGTACTCGTTGGTGGCGTCGAGCAGGCGGTAGGCGGCCGCCACGCCCTGATGGAGCGCGTACGCGTCCATCGCGTCGCGATACGTCTGCACCGTCGTTGCGGCCAGGTCCTGGAGCGGCGACAGCGACGCCACCGGCGCGACCGTGCCCTGCCTGTAGCGCACGCCCATCGCGGTGACGCGATTGAGCAGGTTGCCCAGGTTGTTGGCCAGATCGGTGTTGTAGCGCTCCTCGAAGCGCTCGACGCTGAAGTCGCCGTCGGCGCCGTACGCGATCTCCTTCGTGAGATAGAGGCGCAGCGCGTCGGCGCCGAACCGGCCCGCGGCATCGAGCGGATCGACGGCGGTGCCGAGCGACTTGCTCATCTTCTCGCCGCGCAGGTGGACCCACCCGTGTCCGAACACCTGCTTCGGCACGGGCAGACCCGCGCTCATCAGCATGGCGGGCCAGATCACGGCGTGGAAGCGCGTGATGTCCTTGCCCACCACGTGCAGATCGGCGGGCCACCACGTATCGAACAGCGTGGGATCGGTGCCGAGGCCCACGGCCGACGCGTAGTTGATGAGCGCGTCGAACCACACGTACACCACGCTCGA
>CAYRAE010000060.1:9516-12592 GCA_964422175.1 uncultured Luteitalea sp.
CCCTCGTAGTCGGCCTGATAGAGATCGCCCGCATCCGCGATCCGCCGCACCATCGTCTCGACCGCCGCCTTGTGCCGCGGTTGGGTCGTGCGGATGAAGTCGTCGAACGACAGGTCCAGCGCGCCCCAGACGTCACGGAACTGCCGTTCCATGTCGTCGCAATAGGTGAGCGGATCCTGCCCCAGTTCACGGGCGCGGCGGAACACGTTCTGCGAGTGCTCGTCGTTGCCCATCACGAAGTGCACGTCGTCGCCGCGCAGGCGGTGATACCTGGCGATGACGTCGGCCGTGATCTTCTCGTACGCCGTCCCGAGGTGCGGGCGGCTGTTGACGTAGTCGATGGCTGTCGTGATGTAGAAGCGCGGCATGATGTCGAGTTCAGGGGACCAGTCTGCCCATCTCACGAAGACTGCAATAGGACGCGTCGGCGAGTATGAGGTGATCCACCACCGTGATCCCCATCACGTCGCCGGCCGCCAGCATCCGCTGCGTCAGCAGCACATCCTCCGGGCTCGGCTGCGGATCGCCCGAGGGATGGTTGTGGAACAACACGATGGCCGCCGCACCGGCCAGCGCCGCCTCACGGAAGACGTCGCGGGGGTGCATGGGCGCCGCGTCAGCCGTTCCCCGCGTCAGCACGCGCGCGTGCAACACGCGATGCCGGCTGTCGAGCAGCAGGACGCCGGCCTGCTCGACGTCGACCGCGCCGTATCGCGGCAACAGGTAGCGCGCGGCGTCGATGGGCGCGGCCACCTGCAGACGCGCCGGCGCTGCCCGCATCACGGCACGCCGGCCCAGTTCCACGGCGGCGACGATCCGCCCGGCCCGCACGGGCCCGATGCCCGGCACGCGCGCGATGACGGCGGGCGACCCTCGCCCGACGCCACGGAGGCCTCCCAGTTCCGCGAGCAGGCGGTTGGCCAGGTCGAGCGCACTCACGCCGCGCGTGCCGTGCCCGAGCAGCACGGCCAGCAGTTCGTTGTCGCCGAGCGCACCCTTGCCCTGCTCGGCGAGTTTCTCCCGCGGCCGATCGTCGGGTGAGAGGCCGTTCATGACACGGACCCGCCCGGCGCCGCGCCCCGAGGCACCGCCCAGCCACTCATCGTACTACGCCCACTCGGTATACTCCTGCGCATGTCCGATCGTCCCGGCACGGTTCGTCCCGTGCTGCGTGCCGTGTGCGCGCCACTCGTCGCCCTCACGCTTGCCGGCTGCGCCGCGCCGCCACAGAAGGAGATGGATCAGGCCGAAGGCGCCATCGCCACCGCCCGCGCCGCCGGCGCCGCGCAATACGCGGCCACCGAATTCGCCGCCGCCGAAGCCGCGCTCGCACGCTCGCACGACGCCGTCGATCAGCGTGACTACCGGCAGGCCCTCAACCAGGCCCTCGATGCCCGCGAGCGCGCCCAGACCGCCGCTCGTGAGGCCGCCGACAAGAAGGCGCTGGCGCGCGGACAGGCCGAGCGCGCCATCACGTCGACGGAACTCGCGCTCGCGCAGGCCCAGCAGCGTCTCGGCGCCGCCATCGCCACGCCGCAGGCCGGCCGTCGGCCCGTGGCGCAGAGTGCGGCGTTCCAGGCACTGCAGGAGGCCGTCAGCGCGGCAACCGATCGTTTGCAAGAAGCGCGCTCACACCTCGAGGCCCAGCGGTTCGACGAGGCGCTCGCGGTCGCCACGCCCGTTGTCGACCAGATTCAGGCCGCAATGCGTGCGTTCGAGGCCGCAGCGTCGTCGCCGCCCACGCCGAGGCGCGGTCGCTAGGCGCGACGGAGTTGGCAGGAATGTGAACGTAGCGCGTGCTGGCGCGCGGCAGAAACTGCGCTCAGCCCAGCCACGTTCCTTCGCAGAGCACTTCGGCCCAGCCAGTCAGGTAGACCGAGTCGTCCTGCCAGTCGACCTGCTGGCGTCCGCCCGGAGCGACGACTTCGACCTGGCGCGCGGCGCCGCCGAACGCGGCGGCCGCGACAGCGGCGGCGCACGACCCGGTGCCCGACGAGTGCGTCGGTCCGACGCCGCGCTCGTAGATCAGGATTTCCACCTCGTCCGGTGACACGACGTGCGCAAGCTCGAAATTGACGGCATCCGGGAACGCGGCATGCTGCTGCAGGGCCGCGCCCACGCGCAGCATCGTCCTCGAATCGAGCGCGTCCACCAGCCACACGGCTTGTGGATTTCCCATCCAGAGCGTCACCAGGGGCAGCACATCGCCATCAACGGTGATCGACTGCTGACGCAGATCTTCCGGGCGTCCCATCGCCGCACGGAACACCGGCCGGCCCCGCTCGTCGTGCGACGTCAGGTCGAGGATCTTGTCGCCGGAATCGGTGTGGATCACGAAGGTCGTGCCCACCGGCGATCCCTGCTCCGCGGCGAGCAGCGCCGCGAGTCCGCGCACACCGTTGCCGGACACCTCCGCGATCGATCCATCGGCGTTGTGCAGGCGCATGCGCGCGCCACCGGCGACCGTCTCGAAGAGCATCAGGCCATCGGCCCCGATACCCGTCGTCCGCGCGCACATGTGACGCGCGAGCGCCGCGGGATCGGCGTGACGGACGTCCGCGAAGCGCGCGTAGAGAAAGTCGTTACCGTAAGCGTGAGCTTTCCAGAAGTGCATGCGGTCCTCGATCTCGATGGACTGGAGCAGGAGTCAGAAGTCGCGACGGCTGTCGAGCAGCAGCGTTACGGGGCCGTCGTTGACGAGCGCCACCTGCATGTCGGCCTGGAACACGCCCGTCTCGACGCGGAGGCCCCTTGCGCGCCACGCCTCTACCGCGCGCTCGTACCAGGCCTTCGCCTCGTCCGGCCGCGCGGCGGCGATCCACGACGGCCGGCGGCCGTTGCGACAGTCGCCCGCCAGCGTGAACTGCGACACGACGAGCAGCGCGCCTCCCGCCCCCGTGATGTCCACGTTCATCCGGCCCTCGGCGTCGGGAAACACGCGGAGATTGGCCACCTTGTCGACGATGTACGTGAGGTCGGCGTCGGTGTCGCCCACCGTCACGCCGAGCAGGACGAGGAAGCCGATCTCGATCCGCCCGACCACGGTCTCGTCGACCGTGACCGACGCCGATCGCAC
>CAYRAE010000061.1:0-12477 GCA_964422175.1 uncultured Luteitalea sp.
ACTACTGGAGCGAGCAGTTCCAGTTGTCCAGCGTGTTCGTGGCCAACAAGGTCACGGCGCTCAACGAGGTGCCCACGGGTGAGGCGCAGAAGGCCCGGCCTTTCGTCATCGGCAACCTGGAGATCGCCCCTGTCGTCGACGGCAAGTTCGCGAGCAGCGACGAACTCTCGGTGTTCTTCATCGTCTACGGGGCGGCGCTCGGCGACGACAAGAAGCCTGACCTGCTCATCGAGTGGCAGCCATACAAGAAGGGCCCGCTCGGAGAGGCGAAGTTCCGCGGCGTGGCGCCCCAGCACCTGAACGCCGAGTCGCTGCCCCCGGGCTTCGACGTGGCCCAGGGACACCAGTTGGTGGGCAGCCTGAACGTCCCGATTTCGGCCTTCGAGCCGGGGGACTACCGCCTGAACATCAAAGTGACGGACAATAAGTCCGGCAAGTCCCTGACGCACGACGTGTCCTTCACCGTCGCCGGTTCGTAGCCGGCCGCCGGTGGGCCCATGGCACTCGGCGGGCACAGGCCCGCCGGTGTGTCGAGGGACGTCCTCTGGAGTGCTCATGACCCGATCGGTGACGCTCACGGCGCTCGCACTCGGTCTGTCTGTCGCCGCCACGGCGACGGCGCAGCCGCTCGTGCAGGCGCGCGCGCACGGACTCGCGTCGATCGTGCCCGGCGTGGACCTCGTGTCCGGGCGCATCGAGGGCGTGGTCACCGACGAGGGCGGTGTGCCGATCCCCGGCGTGGCCGTGTCCGCGCTCGGGCCTGACGCCTTGTTCGGCGTCACCGATCAGTCGGGCCGCTTCGTGTTCTCCGCCGTGCCCGTAGGCACGTACCTCATTCGCGCCCAGCGGGCCGGATATCGCGCGTCGACGCGTACGTTCGTCGATGTGGCTCCGGCCGCGAGCGCCAGGCACATCGTGCGACTGGCGCGGTTGTCCTCAACGGCGCCCGCGCCTGCACCAGACGAGGCGCCGCCGCCCGTGATTGCGGCGGGCTTTGGTGCGGCCGCCACCATCGCCCCCGCGCCATCGACCGAGACGCTGAAGGACGACCACGAGCACTCGCCCCGCCTGTGGCGCCTGCGCCACATGAAGCGATCCGTCCTGCGAGACACGCAAGGCCAGATCGCCATCGATGCACTGACAGACGATGTGGAGTGGACGGAGACGCGGTTCGGGGCCTCGTCCGTCGAGGCATCGGCGCGGAGCACCACGTCGTACTTCGGCGGGGATGCGTCGCTGTCCGGGCAGATCCAGTTCCTCACCGCGACGGCGTTCGACGAGGGCGGCAGCGGCGAGGGCACGTCGTGGGCGTCAGGACCGTCGGGCGTGGCGTACGCCACGGTCGGCGCGCCGATCGGGCGTACCGGTGCATGGTCGGTCCAGGGCGCGATCGGCCGCGGCGACCTCTCGTCGTGGATCGTCGCCGGCAACTACCAGCGGCCATCCGAGTCGCGTCATGCCCTTGACCTGGGCGCGTCCTTCGCGCTCCAGAGCTTCTCCGATCACACGCCCGCCGCGCTCATGAGCGTCACCGAGCGTCGGCGCGCGGCAGGCACCATCCACGCCTTCGACACGTGGCGCCTCAGCGATCGCGCCGTCGTGACCTACGGCACGCGCTACGCCTACTACGACTATCTCGATCGTCCCACGCTGATGAGCCCGAGCGCCTCGGTGTCCGTGTCGCCGATGGACAAGACCTGGCTGCGCGTGGCGGTGACGCAGCAGATGCTCGCGCCGGGGGCCGAGGAATTCGACGCGCGGAACCTCTCGGCGTTCTCCATGCCGCCACAGCGCACGTTCACGCCAGCCTCGGCCACCGGCCGACTGAGCGCAGAGCGGACGAGGCACGTGGAGGTCGGCATCGAGCGGCAGGTGGGGCCGGTGCTGCTGGGAGTCAGGCGCTTCGAGCAGTCCGTCGACAACCAGCTGGTGGCGATGTTCGGCGTCGGGCCGCAGGCCCTCTCGCCGGACCTCGGCCACTATGCCGTGGCCAATGGCGGCAACGTCGACGCCGGCGGCTGGGTGTTTGCCGTCGCGCAGGATGCGGGTCCTCGTTTCCGCGGCGCCGTCGAGTACACGGTGGCGCGCGCACAGTGGTTCGGGACCGGCGAGCGTGGCGTGATCGCGGTGATGGCGCCCTCGGCAGACAGGACCGGTCACGAGCGTATCCACGACCTCACCGCGCGCGTCGTGACCGACGTACCCGAGACAGCCACCCGCGTGTCGGCGACCTGGAAAGTGAACTCGGCCTTCGCGCGTCGCAGCCCCCTGCTCGCCGACGCGAGTACCGACGCCCGTTTCGACGTCCAGGTGTCGCAGCGGCTCCCGTTCCTGAGCGCCACTGGTGCCGACTGGGAGCTCGTTGTCGCCGTCCGCAACCTCTTCCGTGATGGCGACGCCGTGGGCTCCGTCTTCGACGAGCTCCTCGTCATCCGCCCCCCCAAGCGCGTCGTCGGTGGCGTGCTGGTCAAGTTCTGAGCCCGGCAACGGGCAATCGGCACGCCTTCGCGCCTGTGGCGTTCCGGTGTGGCAACCGGTTCACAAATGGAGCGAACCGGTGTCAACCCGTTCGTCATCAGCCCGTAAGCGATTGACTGCGCGCGGGATCCAAGCGTACGTTGCACCCGATCCCGATCGTTGGATGGCTGTGGCGATTTCTCGGATCGCATGCACGAACCGTGCGGGAACCCGTTGAATTTCTGGTACTTGCCCCGCGCGTGACGCGTGGCGTGGTGGAACACCGTTTGCTAATACTGAAGCGTGAACGAACCACGGCTCGGTGCCCGGTCCGGTGATTCGTTGATCTGATCGCCGATGTCCGACGGAGTCTGGCCGCTATCCACAGAGGGACCGCAACGCGCGCAGTGGGTGCGCGCGGCGATGGCCGTGGTCGTCACGACGGTGCTGCTGGCCCTCGTGGCGGCCAACATCGCCGTCAGGTTCTCGTGGGTGGAGGTCGAGGACGGCGTGCTGTGGGAAGCGCGCGCCGAAGGTGTGGTTGCCGTCAGCGTCAGCCCCGACGACGTGGGGGCGGTTGCGGGGATCCAGCCCGGTGATGTGCTCGTCGCGATCAACGGGCGCGGCATCGACCGCGTCGAGCAGGTGCGCGACGCGCAGCACGGCAGCCAGCGAGGCCAGCCGCTCTCGTACATCATTTCGCGTGAAGGGTACGAGCGACCCGTCAGGCTGTCGCTGGAGCCTGTCGCCGATGGCACCCGGCTGCTGTACTACTCCCTCGCGGCGGTGGCGATCTTCGCGCTGCTCGTCGGCTGCTCGGTACGTGTCCAACGCCCGCACGATCAGGCCACCCTCCACTTCTTCTGGCTGACGGTCGCCTTCTTCGGCGTCTGCGGCTTCTCCTACAGCGGCCGCCTCGATCGTCTCGACTGGGTGTTCTACTGGGGCGACGTCATCGCGATGCTCGCCTTGCCGCCGCTGTTCGTCCACTTCGCGCTGGTCTTCCCCGACCGGCACGACAGTTGGGCCAAGTCGCCGCGCGGCCGCCGCTTCGTGTCGCTGCTCTACCTCCCGGCCATCGCCCTCGGCGTGACGCGCGTGTCGGTGCTGCTGGCGGGCGGGCTCCCAGGCGACGCGTTCGAGAACTGGATCGTCGCGCTCGATCGCGTCGAGATGCTGCAGCTCGTGGCCGCGCTCGTCGTCGGGCAGACGATCATGACGCGCACGCTCGGCCGCCTGCGCTCGGTTACCGCGCGTCGCCAGTTGCGCTGGATCGTGTGGGGCACGTTCGCCGGCGCGCTGCCGTTCGCGCTCTTCTACGGACTCCCGTACGCCCTCGGCTACCACCCGTGGGAGGCCTTCGGGTTGCTGGTGGTCCTGCTCGCGCTCGTGCCGCTGGCGTTCGCATCGGCCGTCGTGCGCTACAGGCTGATGGACGTCGAGGTGATCATGAAGCGCGCCGTGGTGTATGCCACGGTGCTCGCCGCGATCGCCACCATCTACACCATCACGCTTCGCTTCGCGAGCGACGTGTTCCTCGGCGGATCCGAGCAGCACAACTCCGTCATCGCCATCCTCGCGACGCTGCTCGTGGTGGTGCTCGCGCCGATCGTCAAGAACGGCATCCAGACCGCGCTCGACTACGCGCACTATCGCGATCGCTACGACTACCGCCGCGCGCTGCTCGCGTTCGCGCGCGATCTCAACGCGGACCTCGATCTCGATCGCCTCACCGAGCGGCTCGTCCAGCGCCTCGCCGACACGTTCGGCGTCGACAGGGTGTCGCTGTTCGTCGCCGCATCGAGCGGATCGGTCGACGCGTTCGCCGCACATCGTGCCGTTGGCGCCACGCCCGACGCGGTACCGCCGATCAAGCGGGTGTCGGGGATCGGCACGCGTCTCGAGAGCGGGCAGCTGGTCAACCTCGACGATGCGTTCACCGTGCGGCGCTTCGCCGCCGAGGAAGTCCGCTTCTGGCATGAGCGGGGGTTGCGGTACTTCGTGCCGTGCCTGGCCAAGGATGGTCCGATCGCCGTCATCGGCGTAGGTTCTCGTCCGAGTGGCGAGCCCCTCAGCACCGAGGACCTGACGCTGCTGAGCGCCGTGGCGGCGCAGGTGGCCACGGCCATCGAGAACGGTCGCCTCTATCGCGAGCTGCGCGAGAAGGCCGACGAGCTGAATCGCATGCGCGAGTTCAGCGAGAGCGTCGTCCAGTCGCTGCAGGACGGCCTGCTCGTCGCCGACCTCGACGGCGTGGTGCTGCACTGGAATCCCATGATGGAGGAGATCGCGGGCGTGGCGGCGGCGCAGGCCGTGGGTCATCGCCTCGACGAACTGTTCGATCCCGAGTTCCTGGCCACGGTGCGCATGGCCGAACGCGGCGGCACCGAATCGGCCACCGTCTATCGCACGCCGCTCGTGTCACGTCACGCCGACGGTGCGCGCAAGCGGCTCGTGAACGCCGCGATGCACCCGCTGCGCGCGTCCAACAGCGCGATCTCTGGCTCCGTGCTGATGATCGAGGACATCACCTCGCGCGTGCAGCTCGAAGAGCAGCTGCAGATCTCCGAGAAGATGGCGTCCATCGGTCTGCTCGCCGCTGGCGTTGCGCACGAGGTCAATACCCCGCTCACGGGCATCTCGAGCTTCACGCAGATGCTGCTGGACCAGGCTGATCCAGACGACCATCGCACGCGCCTGCTCGAGAAGATCGAGCGGCAGACCTTCCGCGCCGCCAAGATCGTCAACAGCCTGCTCCACCTGTCGAGGCCCGCGCAGACCGAGACCGGCCCGGTGGACCTGCACGTCGTCATCAACGACGTCCTGTCGCTGCTCGATCACCAGTTCCGGGCGGCGAGCGTCCAGGTCCGCAAGGATCTCCAGGCCGAGGCTCCCGTGGTGCGCGCCGTCGAGCACAAGCTCCAGCAGGTGTTCCTCAACCTGTTCCTGAACGCGCGTGACGCGATGCCGAAGGGCGGCTGGATCGCCATCGAGACGCGTCGCGAGGGTGATCAGGTGGTGGTGATGGTGGGTGATACGGGCACGGGAATTCCGAGCGAGCATCTGGCGCGCATCTACGACCCGTTCTTCTCGACCAAGGCGATCGGACAGGGGACCGGGCTCGGGCTGTCGATCACGTACGGCATCGTGCAGGAGCACGAAGGCACGATTGTGTGTGACAGTCAGGTAGGGCAGGGGACGCGGTTCACGCTCGCATTCCCGGCGTTCACCACGTCGCGTCCCGGTACCGGGACGACAGGCGCGAGCGCGAACCGAGGCGCGCAGGGACATTTTCCGTGATGGCCACTGGCAAGGGAACGATTCTCGTCGTCGACGACGAAGAGGTGATGCGTGAGGTGCTCGAGGCGCTGTTGACGCGCGAGGGCTACGAGGTCCACCTCGCCCACGACGGCACCGAAGGTCTGGAACTCGCGCGAAGCCAGTCCTTCGACGCGGCGGTCGTCGACGTCATGATGCCGGGCATCGACGGCATGGCCGTGCTGGGTGAGCTGCGCGCGCTCGACGAGGACGTCCCCGTGATCATCGTCACGGCGTTCGGCTCGATCGAGTCGGCGACGTCGGCCATGAAGCGCGGCGCGTTCGACTACATCACCAAGCCGTTCAAGAACGACGAAGTGGCGGTGGTCGTGCGCAACGCCGTGGAGCGTTCACGACTCACGCGCGAGAACCGCATCCTCAAGCAGAACCTGCAGACGCACGGCAGCCGCTTTGCCAACATCATCGGGCGCAGCGGCAAGATGCGGCAGGTCTTCGATCTCGTGATCCAGGCCGCGCCGAGCCGTTCGACGGTGCTCGTCTACGGCGAGAGCGGCACGGGCAAGGAACTGGTCGCGCGCGCGCTGCACAACAACTCGCTGCGCGCCGAGAAGGCCTTCGTGACGGTGAACTCGGGCAACCTGCCGCCCGACCTGCTCGAGAGCAACCTGTTCGGCCACGTGAAGGGTGCGTTCACGGGCGCCGTCGCGCCGAAGAAGGGGCTCTTCGAAGTCGCCGACAAGGGGAGCATCTTCTTCGACGAGATCGGCAACGTGCCGCTCGAGACGCAGGCCAAGCTGCTGCGCGTGATCCAGGAGCGCGAGTTCATGCGTCTCGGCGGCGTCGACACGATCAAGGTCGACGTCCGCATCATCGCCGCCACCAACGTCGATCTCCGCACGATGGTCGACGATGGGCGGTTCCGCGAGGACCTGTACTACAGGCTGCACGTCATCACGGTGAACCTGCCGCCGCTGCGCGCGCGCAAGGAAGACATCCCGCTGCTCGTGCAGCACTTCCTCGAGAAGTACGGCGAGGAGAACAACAGGCGGGAGCTCGAGCTGGCACCGGAGGCGCTCGACCTGCTGCTCGACTACGACTGGCCTGGCAACGTGCGCGAACTGGAGAACGTGATCGAGCGCGCCGTGGTCCTGTGCCCGGGCTCGCGGATCGGGCCGGACCTGATTCCGGACACCGTGCGCAACACGCGCCGGTTCCAGTTGCCGAACTTCGTGCTGCCGCCCGAAGGGATCTCCTTCAAGGAGGTCACGGGCGACTTCGAGCGTCGCCTCATCGAGACCACGCTCGAAGCGGCGGGCGGCGTGCAGAAGCGCGCGGCGGAGCTGCTCCACATCAAGCCGACCACGCTGAACGAGATGATCAAGCGCTACGACATCCGTCCGCGGCGCCGCAAAAGCAGCGACGAACCGGAACCCGTCAGGTAGGATGTCACCGGCCCGGCACGCGCGCCGGGCCGCCCGGGAGACACCATCGTGCTGTTCCGCCAGATCACAGATGCAGGCCTGTCGCAGTACGCCTACCTCGTGGGGTGCCAGCGGACGGGCGACGCGCTCCTGATCGATCCGCAGCGCGACATCGACCGCTACGACGCCATCGCCGCCGCCGAGGGGCTGCGCATCGCCGTCGTCACCGAGACGCACATCCACGCGGACTTCCTGTCGGGCGTACGCGAGTACGCCGAACGCCCGGACGTGCGCATCGTGCTGTCGAAGGCGGGGACGCCAGACTGGCAGTACCGGTGGCTGGCGCAGAGCCGCGCGCCCGTGACGCTCGTCGGCGACGGCGATCGCTTCATGGTCGGCCACATCGAGATCGAAGCGCGCCACACGCCCGGGCACACGCCGGAGCACCTCGTGTTCGTCGTCATCGACCGCGGCGGCGGCGCCGATACGCCGATTGGCGTGGCTACCGGCGACTTCCTGTTCGTCGGTGACGTGGGGCGTCCTGATCTGCTCGAATCAGCCGCCGGTCAGGCAGGTGCAATGCGGCCGTCGGCCGAGCAACTCCACGCGTCGCTGTCGCGGGTGTCGGCGTGGCCCGAGTTCATGCAGGTGTGGCCGGGCCACGGTGCGGGCAGTGCGTGCGGCAAGGCGCTCGGCGCCATCCCCTCGTCGACGGTGGGGTACGAGCGCCGGTTCAACGGGGCGCTCTCACTGGCGTCGGGCCCTCGCGAGGCGTTCGTCGAGGCCGTCTTGTCAGGACAGCCGGAGCCGCCGCCGTACTTCGCACGCATGAAGCAGCTCAATCGCGACGGCGCGCCTGTCCTTGGTGCGATACCGTCGCCGCGCGAGCTCGCCATCGCCGATGTGGTAGCCGATCCCTCGCTCGTCGTGCTCGACGCGCGACAGGATCGCGCCGCGTTCATGCACGCGCACCTGCCGGGCAGCCTTCATGCCCCGGCGACCCGGCAGTTCCTCGCGGCGGCCGGCGCGTTCGTCGATCACACGCAGTCGATCGTGCTCGTGTGCGAGCCCGACGAGGTCGACGCACTGGTCCGGCAGCTTGCGAGGATCGGTCTCGATCGCGTGGCGGGATGGGTGCCGGTATCGGCGTTGGACGCATGGCGCGCGGATGGCGGGGCCACGGCAGCGATTTCCCGAATCACGTTCGACGAGGCCATCCCGCCAGGATGTGAGAGTGTGTGGCTGGACGTCCGCGGCAAGGCCGAGCACGACGCCGATCACGTAGACGGCGCCTTACAGATCGCGCAGAGCCGCCTCGCGGTGGAACACGCGCGCGTGCCGCGGGATCGCCCCGTCACCGTGCATTGCGCCACGGGCGGTCGCGCGGCCCTCGCCTGCGCATACCTCGCGCGCCTGGGCGTCGACGTGCGCTGCGTGGACGACGACTTCGCCCGCTGGCGCCGCACCGCACCCGCCACGTCCGCCTGACGTGACCCCTACGTTCACTGGGCCGGGCTCGGAGAGCCGGCCCAGGCGCAGAGGTGATAGGTAGGGTCGGCCCTCCGCGCCCCGTCAGCGGCGGGCTGGTGAGCCGCTCGTGAGGCCGCCGATCAGGCGGTCGTACTTGGCGAGGATCACGTCCCACCGGTAGTTGGCCTGCACGTAAGCGCGGCCGTTGCGGCCCATCGCGTGACGCAGGCGCGCGTCGGCCATCAGCAGGCCGAGCGCCTCGACGAACTCCTCGCGATTGGCGTAGTACAGCCCGGCGTTGCTGCGGCGGCAGTGTTCCACGAGCACGTCCGCGCGTGCGTTGCACAGCACGGGCGTGCCCATCGCCATCGCCTCGAGGGCCAGGAGAGACAGGCTCTCGAGCGGCGACGGCACCACCACCACGTCGGCGGCGTCGAGCGCCTGCAGGCGTTCGGCTTCCGGCAGCATGCCGGCGAACCGGATCCACGGCGTCTCGGGGATGGGCATCAACTTGGCGCCCATCAACGCGAGCGTCGCGTCGCCGCCGGACTCGCGATAGGTGCTGAAGTACTCGAACAGTTCCTCGCACCCCTTGCCGGGGTCGATGCGACCGCCGTACAGGGCGACGTGGCCGAACAGTCGATGGCGTCGTCTGAACGCCTCGCCGATTCCGCGCTTGCGATCGGGAGTCGGCCGCTCATGGCGCGGGCCGCGTCCGCGCCTGCCGCGCGCCACGCCCTCCTTGGCCGACTGCGCAGGCGCCGCGTCCTCTTCCTCGTCTGGCACGAGCGGACCTTCGAGCGGCGCGTCGACGCCGCGCCGCGGCTTGCCGTGTCCCTCGGTGTCGAGGAGATCGACGCCGCACCCCACCGTTTCGTCGACGATGGTGCGGATGTCGAAGGTGTGCTGGAGAAACGCCTTCTCGCTCTCCGTGTTGAAGGCGATGGCGTTGGCCGTGGCGAAGAGCTCGCGATAGATCCCGAGGTGAATGGCGGGCTCGTCGTGCGCGGTGGGCACCAGGATGCTCTTCTGCGGCGCGATGCCGAAGCCGAGCACCGTCGGCGCGTACAGGTACGTGAAGAAGATCAGGACGTCGTACTGCTGGTGAGAGCGCTGCAGGTATTCGAGCAGCGCCGGGCACCACGGACCCTGTTCCTCCAGCCACCGCATCTCGTCTTCGCGCGTGTGCGGGTAGTTGAAGATCCAGTCCGAGAGCGCGTTGAAGGCCGTGAGATCGCGCGTCCGCGCGCTGGCGAACCGCCGAACGTTGACGCCGCGGATGCGATCGGTGCCTTCCGGATACTCGTTCTTCCAGGTGGTGTACTCGCGCGCGCATGTCGTGAGCACGTCGACGTGGTGCCGCACCGCCATCCGCTCGGCGATGAGCCGGCAGTGGTACTCGGATCCGCCGAGGATCTCGGTGCCGTAGCGCTGGACGATGAAAGCGATCTTCACGGGTGCATCCTGTGTGATCCGGACCCTGTCAGGCAAACGGCGCGAGCAGCGCGTCGAGGTCTGCCTGCAGGCGCGCCTCGCTGAACGCCGCGAGCCGCGCGTCCTGGCCCTTGATGATGTCGGCACGCAGCCGATCGTCGTACGTGAGCCGGCCGAGCCACTCGGCCGCGAACTCGAGATCCTTCGGTGTGAACACGACGCCGGCGCCGCCCATGGTCTCGGGCACGGCCGCCGCGCCGTATGCGAGGACCGGCACATGCGCGGCCATCGCTTCGAGCAGCGGCACGCAGAACCCTTCGTGCTCGCTCAGCGAGATGTAGACGCTCGCGTACCGATAGAACGCCGCGAGATCCGCATTGGGCACCGGGCCCGTGAACCAGAACCGATCCGCGGGCATCTGGTACTTCTCCATGAGCGCGCGGATGGTGGCGTAGTAGGACGGCACCGCATCGTACCGGCCCACGAAGATGAAACGATAGTGGCTGTCCACGTAGCGCTTGTAGTGCTCGGCCAGCCTGATGTGATCCTCGATCTTCTTGTTGGGGGCGACGCGCCCGACGAACAGGAAGTTCGTCAGTCCGTCGCCGAGCACCTTCTCCAGTGCCGGCCGCCGCGGCGCCGTGGTGATGCGCGCCAGGTCCAGCGCGATGGGCATCACGCCCGTCGGCGCGAAACCGAGCGCGTCGAGCTCTTCGCGGTTGTACGTCGAGTCGCCGAGCGCGAGATCGACGTGCCCGACCAGCGTGGCCAGTTCCTCGCGCCCGAGCATCGCGAGGCGCGCGATGTGCGGCGCGTAGTCGGCGAAGAAGTGCGCCGGCGTGATGTTGTGGTACTGGAGGACGCGGCCGCCAGGCAGCGTCGCGAACGCCTGCGTCATCGGCGACGGCAGCGCGAAGTGGAAGATGGTGACGTCGCCCTGTCGCGCGGCCGGGTCGCTGAACGGCCACACGTCGTGCCGCAGGTCCTCGTCGATCGTCAGCGCGAAGATCTCCGAGGCGTGACCGCGTGCGCGCAGCAGGTCGCGCACGCGGCGCGCCGAGTCGCCGATGGCGTCGCCCTTGTGCGCGGCCGGCACCCACTGGTGCACGCTGAGCGCCGCTGTCGACACCTCAGGACGCTCCGCCGGGGGTGTCGTCGGCGGCGCGTCTCGCCGAAGCGGCGGGTTCGATACCATCCGCCGCGAAGGCGGAGCGTTCCGGCAACGCCCGCAACGCCGACGGCCGGTACTGCCTGACCTCCTCGAGCAGTTCCTGCATCTCGAACTGATCCCAGAAGTCGAACGGCACCCTGGGGGCCACGCCCGGCGGAGCGGCGAGCGCCTCGTCGACGAAGCGGAGCAGTGTGCCGTCGAAGTCCTGCGCGGCCAGTCGCGCCAGCGCGTCGTCCTGCGAGACGAGGATCCGATCGACGAGCGCTTCATCGTCCAGGATGGCCTGCATGAGCGACGCGACGTACGACGGGTTCTTCGTCTCGTAGAGCACGCCGCCGCCGTCCATGGTGGACGGGACGGCCGTCGCGGCGTACGCGAGCACGGGCACGCGCTTGTGGAACGCTTCCATCAGGGGGACGCAGAACCCTTCGTGCTCGCTCGCGCAGAGGAACAGGTCGGCGACGTCGTAGAAGGCAGCCAGTTCTTCGTTGCTCACGTGCCCCATGAAGAACACGTCGGGCACCTTCAGCGTGGCCACGAGCTGCTGGAGCATCGCGAAGTAGAGATCGAAACCGCCGTACGACCCCACGAGCAGCAGCCGCGACCGCGGGTTGTGCTGCGTCTTGTACGCGTGGAAGATCCGGATCAGATCGTCGATCTTCTTGTTCGGGATCATCCGGCCGACGAACAGGATGTTCGTCCACCCATCGTCGAAGCTCTCGGCGATCGTCCCCGAGGCCGTGTCGGCGAGGTGCGCGAAGCTCGGCACCACCGGCAGCACGCCTGTTCGCGGAAATCCCGCTTCCACCAGTTCGCGCGTGTTGAAGGCCGAGTCGCCCACGGCGAGCACGCAGCGATCGCGATACGCGCCGAGTTCGCGGCGGCCCATGAAACAGAGCTGCACGAGCAGCGGATGGACGTCGACGAAGAACTCGGGCGGCGTGATGTTGTGGTAGACGAGCACCATCCTGTCGGGCAACGCGTATGCCACGCGGCTGGCGCGCGACCCGATCGAGAAGTGGTGGATGAGGACGTTGTCTGGCGAGCTCTCGTCGATGAGCTCGCGATAGTCGCGCGTCAGATCCTCGAGCCGCGGGTCGGCCGTCTGCACGAAGATGTCCGACTCGTGTCCCGCCGCGCGCAGCACGCGCTGGATGCCGAGGACCTCGTGGCCGATCGCGTCGCCGTAGCCGAGCGTGGCCAGCACCTGGTGGACCACAGCCATCTCAGCGCCCCTGTCTCGCG
>CAYRAE010000062.1:0-12473 GCA_964422175.1 uncultured Luteitalea sp.
CCCGCGCCGGAGCGACGGATCTCCGGATGGCGCAACAGGAGCGCCCACCGGTACCACCCACCGCGCACAGGCACAGACCAGCAGCGGCTGACCGCGAGTCGCCACGGGTTGAGGATGAGCGCACGGGTTGAAACCCGTGCACTCATCGGAAGATGGCAAACGGCGAGGTTGCCGCTGACCGCCGGATGAAATCCGGCGGCTACGTGTTGAAACAGGGATCCGACAGCTACGGCTTGCGGGTGACGGTGTAGGGGAGCGTCAGGTTGCCTGACAGCACGTCGAACACTTCGTACACACCGAGCATGGGCTTGTCGTTGACGTTGCCGTGTCCGTCGGCAGGTGCCGACACGCGCATATAGCAGGTGACGGCGTCGAACTTGAACGACGGAACGCCTGCGTCGAACTTCATGCGCGACACGGGGACGAGGACGCGGAGCGTATTCGCGCGCGTCGTCACGGCGAACCCAGGCGAGTCCATATACATCGGCATGCCGGGATTGGTGGGCGGCAGGACGACGGCGTCGGTCTTGCGGAACTCCTTCACGCTCAAACCGCCGGGGACACGCTTGTCCTCGCCGAGCACCACCCAGTGCGTGTGCCACGTGACACCATCGTTGCCGTAGTTGCCGTCGCCGTTCTCGTCCCACAGCGGCGTGTCGTCGAAGTCGGGGTGCGACGTCACCGCGAGCGCGAGGATGCCCTCCGTGGCGCCGAAGCCGACGGCCGTCGGCGCGAGCGAGGTGGGGAAGACGTGGCCGAGTACGGGCGCGCCGTCGAGCGCGCCGTTCGGTCTGGGTGTCGTCCGTCCGGCCGTGCCCGCCACCTGCTGCTCGAACACGAGCAGGTCGAGGTCGCCGACGTGCGTCACCGAGGCCGCCGTGATGTCGAAGTCGGCGTTCTTGTAACCGGATGCTTGCGCGAACAGCGGGGCCGGCGTGAAGCCGGTGATGACGAACAGGTAGAATGCGAAATATGTCACGCGTGATGTCATGATCAACCTCCTGCCGCGATGCTAGCGATGGGCGGTGAGGCTGAACAGCACGCACAAATGCGTGACATAGGTACCAGATGGTGACCATCGACTCACGCGCGGACGAGACGAGCGAGACGCCACCCAGCGTCCGCGCCATCGTCGAGGACGTTGTCGGCTGCAAGTGGACGCTGCACGTCCTGCAGCAGGTGCGCGCGGGTGTGCACCGTCCCGGCGCGCTCGTGCGCACGACGGACGGGCTCACGCGCAAGGTGCTGTACGAGCGGCTCGCGAAGCTGGTGCGCTACGGCGTCCTGGCACGCGAGGCGTATCCCGAAGTCCCGCCGCGCGTGGAGTACCGCCTCACGCCGTTCGGTGAACGCCTCAACACGGTACTCGACGCGATCGACGCGTTGCAGCAGGACCTGGACGGCACCGCGCTCATCGCGCCGGCAGGAGATGCAGGTCCACTCGCCGCACGAACAACTCCGCACCCTCGGACTGGATCATGATCTTGCCGCGCGTGTAGCTCGGCGCCGTCCCGACGTTCACGACGACGCCGTTGAGGATGTTGGTGATGCGGTCCCGCTCCACGACGACTTCCAGCCGATTCCACTCGCCGGCCGGCTTCTCGACCTCGCGCGCGCCGCGGTATCCGATTCGATCGACCCAATCGGGATCGCGGTGCCGCCAGTTGACGCGATCGCCGTTGGCGAACACGCGGGGCGCACCCTGTGGATCGAAGACGAACTCGCCGTCGCGATCGGCGGTGAAGAGCGCCGTCATCTCTGGCGTGTGTCTGGTGCCATCGGGCTCGAACCCCGGCACCAGCAGGAAGTCACCGACGCCACCTTCGATGATCTGCGCTTCGATGGAGCGCATCCATGGGCCGTTGAAGTCCGCGCGTGTCCCGCCGTCGGGCCCCTGGCAGTGCACGAGCACGCCGCTGTCGCGGGCGCGATCGGCACGCGGCGCCCACGTGACGGCACCCCAGCGGAACTCCACGATGAGCCTGTAGGTCTCGTACTCGTCCGGGGTCGTCAGTCCGCCATATTTCTGGCCGCTGATGCGGATCGCCGGCGCGCCATCCACGTTGTCCACGACACTGAAGACCTTGTCCGGATCGCTGCGGTGGTCGCCCACGAGCCAGGTGTAGAACGTCGAGAGGTCCTTGCCGTTGAAGAGACGGACGATGTCGCCCTCCTGCGCGAACGCAGTGCCGGGCACGGCACACGCGAGCAACAGGGCGACGGCGATGCCGCGCACGATACGCGGTCGGGGCGAGAGGCGAGCGGGCGACGCGGCGTCGCGGCAGGTCGGAGCGGAGACGGAGTAGAACACGTTGGGCGAGATTCTGCCATGGACGTGCGCGCGTCGCGGAACCGAGGACCGCGGCGCCCGCATGCCCTGGCTACTGCGGTGAGCGCAGGAGCGCGTCTGCCGTGGTGAAGCGCGGGTCGATGTCGACGGGGACGTCGGACAGACGATCGAGGATGGTCTGCACGGGCGGCCTGATCACCGCGCGGGCGAGCAGCGCCTTCGCAGCCGCGTAGTCGCCCTTCGCCTGCACCGTCATGATCTCCGTCGTGAGCGCCTGCACGGCCTCGCGGATCTTCGTCGGCTCCACGCGGAACGTCCCATCGTCGTTGACCACGACAGCACCAGCGTCGAGCAGCGCGTTGAGCTGAATCGCGATGCCGCGGCCATGCGCCGACGATGTGCCGAAGCGAATTGACCTGAACGTCGACGCGAGGAACGTCGTGTACATCGTGTCTGCCAGCCCCTTGTCGATCACCCCATCGTCCACGAGCGTTTGCAGCGCCCAGAGGCCGGAGATGTCGGCCTTGGCTTCTTCGAGCGTCGAGTAGGTCTCCTTCAACTCCGCGCGCACCGTCGTCTTGCGACCGCCGAGGGTGATGGCGTTCGGGCCGAGGCCGTGCATCAGTTCGTGCATCAGGATGTGCGTGAAGAACGCGTCGAACCGCACGCGGCCGCGATCGGCCTCCGGCAGCGCATACGTCGCGATCGGCTGCAGCACCAGCCTGAACTTGGCCTCCTGCGTGTTCTTCAGCATCGTGCGCTTGGCGCCCTTCTCGGCCAGCACGCGCTCGTCGTTCGGCAGGTTGAACGCCGCCGTCTGCACGCCGCGATTGCCATCGCCGGAGCTGTAGACGACGTTGACGACGCGGATGGGGGAGAGCGCGCCGAGCTTCGGGTTGCGGAGCGACGGGTCGATCGGCAGGCGATCCTCCAGGCCCTGGAGCTGTGCCGAGAACTTCGCGAGCTTCGCCGTCTCCTCATCGTCGCGCAGCGTGATGAAGGCCTCGTACGCCGCCTTGGCCGCGAACCACGTGTCTTCGTAGACCTCGTACGGACCGATCGTCGGCTCGATCGAGGCATCGAGCTCCATCCACGCCACGTCGGACGTGTAGTAGTCGTTGCTCAGGAACGCATCGGCGCGCGTCTCGAGGAAGCGCTTCAGCGTCGGCTGCGTGGTGGCCGCCGCTGCCGCGCGCAGGTGTCCGGCCGCCAGCACGAGCTCGCCCTGGTACTCGACGGCGTACGGTATGGCGAGGAACCTGCCGTCAGGCCCGCGACGGATCGTCGTGAAGAAGCCCTGCGCCTGCGCGCGTGCCGCAGGCGGCAGCGACGCGAACCACGCCTCGACGTCCGCACGCGTCGCGCCCGCCGGATAGAAGTTGGCGCCGCCAGGCTTGTCGCCCACGCCGGCGATGAACGGCGCATCGCCGTCGAGGCGCGACCATGGGCCCTTGTTCAAGAGGAAGTAGCGCAGCCGCGCGAGTCCCTCCGCCGACGAATCGTGCTGCAACTGCAGGAGCATCGCCGGGCCGCCGGCCCATACCTGGCGCAGGAAGAGACCGTCGATGATCCGTCCTGCCTCGATCAGATGACGAAGGGCGTCGCGCTCCGATTCCGGCAGGCCGGAGACGTCGGCGGCGATCTCCGCCGGCGCGAAGCGCGCGGCTTTCACGGCGAGGTCGCCGGCCGCTCGCGAGGCCTGCGGCGGTGGGGATGGGGTCGCATCCCCCGTGGGCGTCGGTGCGGGTTGACACGCAATCGCGCCCCCCGCGAACAGGCCGAGAACGAGGTGCCGGAGCAGGCGACTGGTACGTGTCATCCGCGAATGATAATGTAAGCAATTGTTCATACCCCGGCGGGGCCCGGATGCGGATCCCTCCGGCCAGCCCGCCTGGCTACAGGACTCAGAATTCCATGACCAACGGCCCTCAGGACGTCCAGGACACGACCGCGATTGAAACCCAGGAGTGGCTCGACTCGCTCGAGTGGGTCATCCAGCACGGCGGACCCGAGCGGGTCGCGCAACTGCTCGACGCCCTCGAGTCGTACGCGCGACTGAAGGGCGTGCCGCTGCCATTCGTGGCGCAGACGCCGTACATCAACACCATCGCGCCGGGCGCGCAGACGCCGTACCCGGGCAGTCGCGAGATCGAGCGCCGCATCAAGAGTCTCGTGCGCTGGAACGCGATGGCGATGGTGGTGCGCGCCAACAAGAACTCCGACGGCATCGGCGGCCACATCTCGACGTTCGCCTCGTCGGCCACGCTCTACGAGGTCGGCTTCAACCACTTCTTCAAGGGCCCCGACCATCCCGAGGGCGGCGATCTGGTGTTCTTCCAGGGCCACGCGTCGCCGGGCATGTACGCGCGCGCCTTCCTCGAAGGCCGCCTCTCGCAGGCGCAGCTCGGCAACTTCCGCCGCGAACTGGCCGAAGGCGGCGGACTCTCCTCGTACCCGCACCCCTGGCTCATGCCCGATTTCTGGCAGGTGCCGACGGTGTCGATGGGCCTCGGGCCCATCATGGCGATCTACCAGGCCCGCTTCTGGCGCTACATGGAAGCGCGCGGCCTCAAGAAGACCACGGGGAACAAGGTGTGGGCGTTCCTCGGCGACGGCGAGACCGACGAGCCCGAAACGCTCGGCGCCATCACGCTCGGGTCGCGCGAGAAGCTCGACAACCTGATCTTCGTCATCAACTGCAACCTGCAGCGCCTCGACGGCCCCGTGCGCGGCAACGGCTCGGTGATCCAGGAGCTCGAAGGCGCGTTCCGCGGCGCCGGCTGGAACGTCATCAAGGTGATCTGGGGCAGCGAGTGGGACGACCTCCTCGCGCGCGACAAGACGGGCCTGCTGGCGCGCCGCATGGGCGAGATCGTCGACGGCGAGTACCAGCGCCTCTCGGTCTCCGACGGTGCCTACGTGCGCAAGGCGTTCTTCGGCAAGTACCCGGAGCTGCTCGATCTCGTGAAGCACCTGTCCGACGATCAGCTCAAGAAGCTGCGGCTCGGCGGTCACGATCCCGAGAAGGTCTACGCCGCCTACAAGGCCGCCGTCGAGACGAAGGGCCGGCCCACCGTGGTGCTCGCCCGCACGATCAAGGGCTACGGTCTCGGCGAGACGGGCGAGGGCAAGAACCCCACGCACCAGCAGAAGAAGCTGAACGAAGAAGAGGCGCTCACCTTCCGCACGCGCTTCAACATCCCGCTCAGCGACGACGATGTCGTCAAGATGCCGTTCTACAAGCCCGCTGAAGACAGCGCCGAGATGACGTACATGCGTCAGCGGCGCGAGCAGCTGGGCGGCTACCTGCCGCAGCGTCGTGCGACCACCGACACGTTCACGTTCGAGGGCCTCGACGAGGCGTTCGCCGAATTCCTCGGCGGCTCCGACGGCCGCGCCATCTCCACGACGATGGCGTTCGTGCGCATGCTGACCAAGATGCTGCGCGACAAGGAGTTCGGCAAGCTGGTGGTGCCGATCGTGCCCGACGAGGCGCGGACCTTCGGCATGGAGGCGCTGTTCCGGCAGGTGGGCATCTACTCGGCCACCGGCCAGTTGTACGAGCCGATCGACAGCGATCAGCTGCTCTACTACAAGGAAGCGAAGGACGGACAGATCCTCGAGGAGGGCATCACCGAGGCCGGATCGATGGCGTCGTTCATCGCGGCCGGCACGGCGTACGCCACGCACGGGGTCAACATGATCCCGTTCTTCATCTACTACTCGATGTTCGGCTTCCAGCGCGTGGGCGACCTGATCTGGGCGGCCGGCGACATCCGCGCGCGCGGCTTCATGCTCGGCGGGACCGCGGGACGCACCACGCTCAACGGCGAAGGCCTGCAGCACCAGGACGGCCACAGCCACCTCATCGCCTCGTCGGTGCCCAACTGCATCGCGTACGACCCGGCGTTCGCCTACGAGATCGCGGTGATCATCAAGGATGGCCTGCGTCGCATGTATCGCGACAAGGAAGCCGTCTTCTATTACCTCACGCTCATGAACGGCAACTACCCGATGCCGGCCATGCCGAAGGGCGTCGAGGAAGGCATCCTGCGCGGCATGTACCGCCTGCAGTCGTCGGGGCTGAAGAAGCCGAAGGCGCGTGCGCAGCTGCTCGGCAGTGGCGCGATCCTGCCCGGCGTGGTCGACGCCGCCGCGATGCTGGAGAAGTACGGCGTCGCCGCCGACGTGTGGAGCGTGACCAGCTACACGGAGCTGCAGCGCGACTGCCAGACGGTGGATCGCTGGAACACGCTGCATCCCGCCGAGGCGCCGAAGCAGTCGTGGGTGGGCACGAGCCTGGCCGGCGCGCCCGGTGTGGTCGTGACGGCATCCGATTACGTGAAGCTGCTGCCGCACGGCATCGATCACCACATCGCGCAGCCGATGATCGCGCTCGGCACCGACGGCTTCGGCCGCAGCGAGAGCCGTGAGGCGCTGCGCGATCACTTCGAGGTCGACGCGCGTCACGTGGTGGCGGCCACGCTGTCGCTGCTCGCGCGCGAGAAGCAGATCGACATGAAGGTGGTGCAGGCCGCGTTCAAGGATCTGGGCATCAACCCGGACAAGCCGGATCCGGCGCGGGCCTAGGGAATTTCAGAATTTCGGAATTTCACGATTCGGAAGTTCAGGCGTCACCAACCAACACGGACCAGGCACCAGGTATCACCACGGACATGGCGAACGAATTCAGGCTGCCCTCGCTGGGCGACAACGTCAAGGCGGGCGACGTGCTCAAGGTGCTGGTCAAGGCCGGAGACGTCGTGATCGTCGATCAGCCGGTGCTGGAGCTCGAGACCGACAAGGCCACGGTGGAAGTGCCATCGTCGATTGCGGGCACCGTCACCGAGGTGAAGGTGAAGGACGGGGATCGGATCGACGTGGGCCAGGTGGTGTTCACCGCGAGCGGTGATGGCGCGGCGGCAGCACCCGCGGGCAGCGAGGCTGCGGCGCCAGCGACGGTCGACGAGAAGAAGGCCGAGCCGGAGGCTGCACCTGCCACGCCTGCCGCGACGACCGACGCACCCGCGCAGCCGTCGAGCACGATCGAGGTGCACCTGCCGTCGCTCGGCGAGAGCGTGAAGGGTGGCGACATCCTGCGCGTGCTGGTGAAGGCGGGCGATACGGTGGCCGCCGATCAGGGGCTGCTCGAACTCGAGACCGACAAGGCGACAGTCGAAGTGCCGTCGCCGGCCGCAGGCGTGGTGACGTCGGTGGCCGTCAAGGACGGCGATCACGTGTCGGTCGGACAGTTGGTACTCGTCCTGGAAGGTGCCGGACCTGTTGCCCCTGCCGCGAGCGCGCCAGCACCGGCGCCTGCCGCGGCGGCTCCCGCCGCCACTGCCGCTCCCGCCGCCCCCGGCACGACGCCGACGCCGACCGCGTCGAGCACCGGCTCGCAGACGGCCAGCGCGCCTGTCGCATCAGCGTCGAAGGGCGCCGGTACGGGCGCCGTGGCGCCGCCGCGCCCCAACGTACCTGCGGCGCCGTCGGTTCGTCGTCTCGCGCGTGAGCTGGGTCTCGACATCGCCGACGTGCCGGGTTCGGGCAAGGGCGGTCGCATCTCCGAAGCCGACGTGCGCGCGCACGCGAAGAACGTGATCACCGGCAAGGTGGCGGGGCCGGCCGGCGTGGCAGGCGGTGGCGGGTTCGCGTACGAGCCGCTGCCCGACTTCACGGCGTTCGGCGCGGTCGAGCGCAAGGCGATGCGCGGCATCCGCCGCAAGACCGCCGAGCACATGGTCGCGAGCTGGCACACCATTCCGCACGTCACGCAGTTCGAGAAGGTGGACATCACCGCGCTCGAACAGCTGCGCAAGCAGTTCGGCAAGCGCGTGGAAGCGGGTGGCGGCAAGCTGACCGTCACGGCGATCATCACGAAGGTGATCGGCGTGGCGCTGCGCAAGTTCCCGCACTTCAACGTGTCGGTGGACATCGCCGCGGAAGAGATCATCCACAAGTCGTACGTCAACGTCGGCATCGCCGTGGACACCGAGCGCGGGCTGCTCGTGCCGGTGCTGCGCGCCGTGGACACGAAGTCCATCTCGCAGATCGCCGCGGAGCTCGCGCAGCTCGCCGAGAAGGCGCGCACCGGCAAGCTCACGATGGACGAGATGTCCGGCGGCTGCTTCACGGTCACCAATCTCGGCGGGATCGGTGGCACGGCGTTCACGCCCATCGTCAATCACCCGGAGGTGGCGATCATGGGGATGTCGCGATCGGCGATGGAGCCCGTGTGGAACGGCTCCGCGTTCGAGCCGCGTCTGATGCTGCCGCTCGCGCTCTCATACGATCACCGCGTGATCGACGGTGCCGACGCCATGCGCTTCCTTCGCTTCGTCGCCGAAGCGCTGGAGCAGCCGTTTCTGTTGAGCCTGTGATTTCAGGGCTCAGGGCTTGATGTTTGTGGCTTAGGGCTCATGGCTTACGGCTTACGGGAAAGGACTTTTCCTTTCTCGCTTTCCGCCGTAAGCCCTAAGCCGTGAGCCTTAAGCCGTAAGCCCTGAGCCCCCATCGTCATATGTCTGAACTTCTCCCACTTGTCGTGCTCGGCGCGGGGCCTGGCGGTCACGCCGCCGCCTTTCTCGCTGCGGATCTCGGGATGCCTGTCGTCCTCATCGACGAGGAGGCCAATCCCGGCGGCGTGTGCACGTACCGCGGCTGCATCCCGTCCAAGGCGCTGCTGCACGTGGCCAAGCTCCTCGCCGAGACGAAGCATGCGTCGCAGTGGGGCGTCGACTTCGGGACGCCGTCGATCGACGTCGACCGCCTGCGCGGGTTCAAGCAGGGCGTGGTGGATCGGCTGACGGGCGGGCTCGGACAGCTCACGAAGCAGCGGAAGATCCCGTACATCCAGGGCCGCGCGAGCTTCGTCGATGCGCACACGCTGGAGGTGGCACTCACCGCCGGCGGCACGCAGACCGTGCGCTTCGAGAAGCTGATCATCGCCACCGGATCGCGCCCGGCCACGCTGCCGAACCTCCAGTTGAGCCCGGAGCGCCTGCTCGACTCGACGGGCGCGCTCGAACTGACGCGCGTGCCCACGAGCCTGCTCGTCGTGGGCGGCGGGTACATCGGTCTCGAACTCGGTAGCGTCTATGCCGCGCTCGGCACGGAGGTCACCGTCGTCGAGATGCTCGATCGCCTGCTGCCAGGGGCCGATCGCGATCTCGTGAACGTGCTCGGCCGCCGGATCAAGTCCATCTGCAAGCAGGTGCTGACCAGTACGAAGGTCGTCAGCATGGTGGAGCAGGCAGACGGCGTGCACGTCACCTTCGAGGGCGACGTCGAGCCGAAGACGCAGGTCTTCGATCAGATCCTGGTCTCGATCGGCCGCAAGCCGAACGGGCAGATCCCCGGCATCGAGAAGACGGGCGTCGAAGTGACGTCGCGCGGCTTCATCACCGTCGACCCGCAACGGCGCACCACGGTGCCGCACATCTACGCGATCGGCGACGTCGCCGGCGATCCGATGCTGGCGCACAAGGCCACCTACGACGCCAAGATCGCCGTCGAGCACATCGCCGGCCACAAGGTGGCGTTCGAGCCTGCCGCGATTCCCGCCGTCGTGTTCACCGACCCTGAACTCGCCTGGTGCGGGCTCACGGAAGCCGAGGCGCAGGAGCGCGGCATCGCCGTGGAGATCGCCAAGTTCCCGTGGGGCGCGTCAGGACGGGCGACCACCGTCGATCGCAACGATGGCCTCACCAAGCTCGTGCTCGAGCCGGGGACCGAGCGCGTGCTCGGCGTGGGGATCGTGGGCGTCAACGCAGGTGAATTGATCGCCGAGGGCACGCTCGCCGTGGAGATGGCGGCCACGGCGTCGGATCTGAAGATGACAATCCACGCGCACCCGACGCTCAGCGAGACGGTGATGGAGGCTGCCGAGGTGTTCTTCGGCACGGCGACCAACTTCTACAAGCCCAGGAAGACCGGCGCCTAGTCGGCCCGTCTCACGTCAGGTCGCGATCAGCCACAGGCACGCGACGACGAGGATGACGGTCATCAGGTGATCGAAGACGTCAGGACGGATGCGGGCGATCACGTAGCGGCCGATGAACACGCCGATCGCGACCAGCGGACAGAACGCCAGCGACCACGCGAGCGATGACGGGCGCACGACGCCAACGGCGAGCGACCCTGGCAGCTTGAGGAAATTGATCACGGCGAAGAACAGGGTGTTCGTGCCCATGAACACCGTTGGCGTGATCGGCTGCAGCAGCAGGTAGGACGTGATCGGCGGCCCGCCGGCGTTGAGCATCGCCGACGCCATGCCTGAGAGCAGGCCCGCGAACGGTCCGTGCCAGCCGCGATGCCGATGATGTTCGGGGCCACGCCATCGGCTGAAGATCTTGTAGCCGGTCACGACGAGCCCCGCCACGCCTAGCCCGATGCGCAGGGACCGATCGGGCAGTCCCCGCAGCAGGAAGAGTCCGATCGCGACGCCCACGGCACCGCCGGGGATGAGCGCCCACGAGTGCTTCCGATCCCACGTGCCCCAGTAGCCGTAGAGCGCAAAGGCGTCGCCGACCATCAGCATCGGGACGGCGACGGCCACTGCGGTGGCCACGCTCGTGCGCTGACTGATCATCAGCGTCGCGAGCATGGTCGGCAGCGGGCCGCCGATACCGCCCTTCGACAGGCCGATCAGCAGCGCCGCCGCGCCGAGCGTGACGGCGTCACCGGGAAGGACGGCCGTCACGCGGCTGCTCTCGTGTCAGCGTTTGCGAACACCGAGGTCGTCGAGCTTCTTCACCATCACCTCGCCAGCCGTCCCCGTTGTCGGGTTCCTGTCGATGTCGCGGATGATGCCGTCGGGGCCGATGTAGAACGTCCATCGTGCCGCGAGCTGCTGTTCGGCCGGGCGATCGAGGCGAATCACGCCGTAGGACTTCGCCACGCGCTTGTCGGGATCGGCAAGGATCGGGAAGTGGACCGCGTGCTCCTTCGCGAAGCGCGTGTTCAGGTCGATGTCGTCGACGCTCGCCATGAACAGCGCGATGTCGTAGCGCGCGAGGATGGCGTCGCTGGCCGCGATGGATTTGCACTCGGCGGTGCAGCCGCCGGTGAAGGCCTTGGGGAACCATGCGACGACGACCGTCTTGCCCTTGTAGTCCGACAGCGTGTGCGTCTTGCCATCGGATCCGGCCAGCGAGAACGCCGGCGCGGGATCCCCGACCTTCAGGTTCGCGGAGTACTCCGGTGCGGGTTGTCCCGCTGCCGGAGCAGGGGCCTGGGCGTACACCGACATCGTCGCCGCGCCAAGGCCGGCGGCCACACAGAACGTGAGGAGTCGAGACATGCGCCCGATCGTAGCACCGGGTGGCGGGGAAAGTGGTGGGCCGGGCTCGGAGAGCCGGCCCTATCGGTTGCCGGTTGCCGATTGGCCTGCCGCGCCGTAGCGCGCCAGCGCGGAGGCGGGCCGGTTGCCGTCTGCGTGCCGGTTGCCGTCGGCCAGACTGTCGGCCTGTTCGTGGGCGTGGTAGGAGCTGCGCACCAGCGGGCCTGATTCGACGTGGCCGAAGCCCAGCTCGAGCGCGATCGCCTTCAATTCGCGGAACTCGTCGGGCGTGTAGTACCGGATCATCTCCAGGTGCGACTCGGTCGGGCGCAGGTACTGCCCGATCGTCAGGATGTCCACGCCCACCTGGCGGAGATCGCGGAACACCTCGACCAGCTCCGACTTCTCCTCGCCGAGTCCGACCATCAGGCCCGTCTTGGTGGGGATGTCAGGCGCGTACGCCTTCGAGCGCTGCAGCAGTTCGAGCGTGCGCGGATAGCGTCCGCCGCTGCGGGCCTTGCGATAGAGCCGGGGCACGGTCTCGGTGTTGTGATTGAGCACGTCCGGCCGCGCGCCGAGCACGATTTGCAGCTGGTCGGCCTTGCCCTGGAAGTCGGGGATCAGGACTTCGATGCGGCAGGCTGGCGACAGCTCGCGCGTGCGCGCGATGGTCTCGGCGAAGAGACTCGACCCGCCATCGGGGAGATCGTCGCGATCGACCGACGTGATCACCACGTAGCTCAGGCCGAGCACCTGCACCGCGTCGGCCACGCGGCGCGGTTCGTCGAGATCCAGCGTCGCCGGCTTGCCATGCGCCACGGCGCAGTACCCGCACGCGCGCGTGCAGACGTCGCCGAGGATCATGAACGTCGCCGTGCCGTGATGCCAGCACTCGCCGATGTT
>CAYRAE010000063.1:0-12438 GCA_964422175.1 uncultured Luteitalea sp.
AGATCTGGCGCGGCAACGGCTGGACGTCGCAGGAGGTCCTGACGACCCTGCGCGCTACCGTCGCCGCCCCCGACACCGAGTAGTTGTGGGCGTGCCGAACGGCCCTCCGTAGGGGCGACGCACGCGTCGCCCCTACGCGCGCTGGCTCTTCAGCCCAGAATTCCCGTCAGAACCAGACACGCACGCCGGTGACGAGACCGGGTGCCCACCGCACGTCGCGTGGCGGCGTGGCGGCACCATGGCCCGTGTCCCCCGCGCCAATCGCGCGTACCCACGTCACGCCGACGTATGGCGCGACTTCGCGCGTCACGTGATAGCGCAACCGCAGGCCCGCCTCTCCCGAACTGAAGCCGCGCGCCACTCCGAGCGTGTCGTGGTCCCGACCGTGGAGCGTCAACTCCGCCGTCGGCTGGAGCACGAGTCGGTTGGTGAGCAAGAGGTCGTAGCTCACCTCGACGTGCGCGGCAGTGCGCGCCTCGCTGCCGATGTAGCCCGTGGCTTCGACGTGGAAGAAGCCCGGCGCGAGTCCCTGGATCCCGAACGCGAGCCACGTCGCGGCGCCTGGCTGCACGTCCTGCCGCACGCCGACCACTGCGTCCCACCAGCGCGCGACAGCCACGCCATACAGCGCGTGGACCTGCGCATGACGCAGGCTGCCGTCACCGGCATCCCCCTCGCTGCGGAACCAGAAGCGATGGATGTCGCCGCCGACCCATCCCGTGTTGCGCCACGACACGCCGTCCTGCCCTCGTCCTGACCGCCACTCGACACCATCGAACAGTACGAACGCATTGACGCGCGTGTCGTGTGCCGCGTGCCCGTGTACCTGCGGGAACGCCGCCTCACGCATCTCGGCGGTGACCGGCGCGATGAACGCCGGCAGATCCGATGATGACGCCTCGTCCGGCTGATGCCGGCTGTCCTGTGTCACGTGCCCGGCTTGTCTCGCCGTAGCGTCGTCGGCGCGAAGGCGGGTGACCGGTGCCCGGTACCCGGACGTGTCCGCATGCGGATCCGGTTCCTGCGCGTGCGCGAACACACCTGCGGCGAGCACGCCGGCGAGTACGAGTCCTACAACGCGCGGCGTCACGACTGCCCCCCTTCCACCACGTAGACCTCGCGCATCATGCCCGTCTCCATGTGGAAGAGCATGTGGCAGTGGTACGCCCATCGCCCGAGCGCGTCGGCGGTGACGCGATAGCTGCGACGACTCCCCGGCGGCATGTCCACCGTGTGCTTGCGCACCATGAAGCGGCCGGCCTCGTCCTCGAGGTCGCTCCACATGCCATGGAGGTGGATCGGGTGCGCCATCATCGTGTCGTTCACGAGCACGATGCGCACGCGCTCGCCGTACGTCAGCGTGATGGGTTCCGCCTCGGAGAACTTCCTGCCGTTGAACGACCAGACGAACCGCTGCATGTGGCCGGTGAGATGCAGTTCGATGGTGCGTGTCGGCTCGCGACCGTCTGGATCGGCGAACGTGCTGCGCAGGTCACCATAGGTGAGCACGCGCCTGCCGTTGTCACGCAGGCCGATGCCCGGATCGTCGTACTTCGCCGCCGGCGTCATCGTCTGCATGTCCACCAGCGGATTACGACGCTCGCTGTCCGGATGCGCCTGCATCGCCATCGGCATGGCACCGGCGCCGCCATGACCCTCGTGCCCCGCGTGCTCGTCGTGTGACGCGTCGGCGTCCGACGTGGCGTGCCCGTGCCCCATGTCGGTCATCGACAGCACGGGACGTCGATCGAGGTCCGGCACCTCGGCTCGCAGACCGTCGCGCACCGCAAGCGTGCCGGCAGCGAAGCCCGTGCGATCCATCGCCTGCGCGACGATCGTGAACGCCTCCCGCCCCGTCGGCTCGACGATCACGTCGTACGTCTCGGCAACCGCGATGCGGAACTCGTCGACGGTCACCGGATGCACCGGCATGCCGTCGGCGGCGACGACGGTCATCTTCAGGCCAGGGATACGCACGTCGAAGTACGTCATCGCCGAGCCGTTGATCACGCGCAGCCGCACGCGTTCACCCGGCGCGAAAAGCCCCGTCCAGTTGCCCGCGGGCGTCGTGCCGTTCAGGAGGTACGTGTACGTCGCGCCGGTGACGTCGGCCAGGTCGCCGGCACTCATGCGCATCCGGCCCCACGCCAGCCGATCCGCCATCGTCGCCGACCAGCCGTTGGCCCGCAGATCCCGTACGAGATCGACCACCGTCCGCTGTCGCCAGTTGTAGTAGTGCGACTCCTTCTTCAGCTTGCGATAGACGCGCGCGGGATCCTCGTCGGTCCAGTCGGTGAGCATGAGAACGTGCTCGCGATCCGCGCGTATCGGATCGGGCTCGCGTGACTGGATCACGATCGGTCCGTACAACCCGCGCTGCTCCTGGAAGCCCGAGTGGCTGTGATACCAGTACGTCCCCGCCTGCTTCACCGGAAAGCGATAGGTGTACTCGCCACCGGCGGGGATACCGTCGAAGCTGAGGCCCGGCACGCCGTCCATGTTCGCGGGCAGGATGAGGCCGTGCCAGTGAATCGACGCGTCCTCGCGCAGCGTGTTGCGTACGCGCATGGTCACCACGTCGCCTTCGCGCCAGTGCAGCAGCGGCGCGGGCAGCGATCCGTTCACCGTGATGGCGGTGCGCGTTCGACCGGTGAAGTCGACGCGCGCCTCTCCGATCTCCAGATCGAACGCTCGCCCGTGAAGGGACTGCTGCGGCTGACGGTCCTGCGGCGTACGAATGCCGGCCGAGACGCGCGGCGGCGCGATCTGCTGCGCGGCGAGGACCACGCCACCGGCGGCAAGTCCAGTGACGAACCGTCGGCGCGACACGTCAGCGGTCGATGGTGGTGGGTGCGTGAAGAACATGAACGATGCGACTCCAGAACCGGCGTGCCCGCCGTGAGTCGGCAAGCACCGTGCCGCGCCGCGTGACGCGCAGGCGCAACAGGAACGCGCGGCGCACGTGCAAGGACACGCACGTCACGCGCGCGGAGCGATCGATGGGATCAGATGCGGAGAACGAGCGGGCGGGCAGCGACGGGCGGTGACCACGCGGGACGATGCGTGGACGATACGCCTGACGCGAACGACGATGTCTGCGGCGAAAGATGCGCCGACGCGACGGCAACAAGGGCGGGCATCGGCACTGTCACGCTCGCCGTCGAGCGCGGCGACACGACGGCCGGCGGATGCTCGCAACCGGGTACGACCTGCGCACGCATCACGTCGCGCGAGTCGTCGGTCTGCCGCGGCGCCGCATCATCATCGCGTTCGTGACACGGCACGTCGTCTGACGTCCCGGCCATCGCAGCCGTCGGCATCACGTCGGCGCGCATCGCCGCCGGGCACACCACTTCACACACGACCGGCGCCACCTGCCACCCGATCATGAGGAGCAACAACCACACGCCAGCCCGCGCGCGAAGACGCCGCGTCACGACAAGCAGTATAGCGGTGTGGTATCGGACGACAGGACAATTGCCACGCTCACGTTCGATGTCACGATATGTCGGAGCTCGACGCGTCACCCCCCTTGCAGGCGTCGCGTCCAGTCCTCCGTCGCACCGTTCTCGAGGCGGCGCTCGAACAGCTTCCGCCACGACGGCGGAAGCGGCAGGTCGAGCAGCGGGCGCAGGACGTCAGGCCGGAGTTCGCGCGTGCGAATAAGCGCCATGAGTTCGCCGATGCTGTGCGACGGATGCGGACGCTCGACCAGCACGATCGCGTCGCCGGCGCACACTTCCCCCGGTGTCTCCACGCGCAGGTACCAACCTGTACGGCCGCTGTTCTGGACGCGGAGCGACATGTCCGGCACGCCGAACCGGAGATTGAGCTTGAAGCAGGGTTGACGCCCCTGCGTGACGACGAAGCGGGCCGACCCGATGTCGTAGCGATCGCCGATGCAGACGCTGCGTTCGTCGAGGCCGTCCACGCTGAGGTTCTCGCCGAACGCACCCGGCCCGGCAAGCAACGCGCACTCGGGGAGCTCGACGCGCCACGTCTCGTAGTGGTGCCACGCGTAGCAGAGCACGGCCTTGTCAGGGCCGCCGTGGACGCGCAGATCGGCCTGCGCATCACCGACGAGTCCGTTGACCTCCACGCGCTGCGTCCCGTCGCGCGGACGCTTGTCGATGCCGCTCGTGGTGTGCCCGAGCGGCCGCACCGCCCCCGTCAACACCGCCCGCACGATCGGCGTCAGCGACAGATGCCGGTCCACCCGTCCAGTGTACTGCTCGCCCATCGGCGACATTTAACGCGTTACGTAACGCGTAATAGACTGATCGTGTGATCCGCTCCTTCTGCGACAAGGAGGTCGAGACCCTCTTCAACGACATCCCTGTTCGTCGGTTCAAGGCGATCGAGCGGGCCGCACGGCGGAAGCTGCTGTACCTGCACCGCGCTCGGGTGCTCGAAGATCTGAAGGCGCCTCCAGGCAATCAGCTCGAAGCGTGGAAGGGAGATCGCCGAGGGCAACACAGCATCCGGATCGACGACCCGTGGCGGCTGTGCTTCACGTGGAAGTCAGGCGACGCGTACGAGGTCGAGATCGTGGACTACCACTGAAAGGAACAAGATGACGAAGACAGGAATGCTCGCCCCTGTTCCTCCCGGAGAGATCCTGATGGAGGAGTTCATGCGACCACTGGGGATCAGCATCAATGCGCTGGCGCGAGAGCTGGCGGTCCCGGCCAATCGCATCAGCGGCATCGTCAATGGCACTCGCGCGATCACGGCCGATACTGCGCTGCGTCTCGGCAAGTACTTCAGGGTGTCGCCGGAGGTCTGGCTCGACTTGCAGTCTGACTACGAGTTGCGCGTGGCCAGGCAGACGATCTGGCCGAAGGTGGAGTCATCGGTGAAGACCCGCGTGGCGTGAAGCCGCCGCCTGGTCGAACTCGTCCACTGGCGACTGCCCGGTCACATCGGTCTCGCAGCTAGCGGGCACGCTGGAGATACGGCGCGAGCGTCTTCTCCACCGCCGCATCGTCTCCCGCGATGGTGGCGTCGCCGAAGAGCCACCATGTTTCGACGTGCTCGGCAGACGCGCCTGGCTGCAGCGTGGTCAGCTCGCCGAGTGACTCCACCTCGATGAACGAACCCGACGTGTAGGTCTGGTACGTGGTCCCGTAGTCGGCGTACCGCTTGCCGTCCTCGAACGGCGCGACGCGCTTGACGAACAGGTCGTTGTCCACGCTGTACGCCGCCCATCCGAGGCGGTTGCCGATGCCGATCTTCTGCGGCTCCTCGATCGCCGCGTCAGAGCGCAGGCGGATGAACTTCGGCCCGAGCGTCCAGCGGGGATCGGCAAGGTTTGTGTAGGCCCACATCACCATGGGACGCACCGGCTGAAGGGCCTCCGCGTGCGGCTTGTACGGCTCGTTCGGCAGGATCGTCGTACCGCCGCCGCGCATGATCGTGATGCCCCACGGCGCGATGTCTGTCGCCGCCGTGCGATGGTTCGTGATGCGGTGCACGATGGTGACCCTGGTCGACGCCTCGTCCAGCGTCACCTCGATCGTCTTGGCGATGCCCGTCTCAGGCTCGACGCCTCTCTCGAGCACGACGGTGTTCGTCCCACGCATCGTGTGGCGAATCGGCGCGTTGTCGAGCCCGTACGACAATTCGCGCGACTCGGGCGCGAGCCACAGCCGATGGCCGCCCCAGGGCTGCCACTCCTTCGCACCCACCGTGGCCGGCATCTCCGCCAGCACGTTGCGCCCGCCGCGCAGGCGGTACGCGATCACGCGCGGCCCGATGTCGGTCGTCACGATCACCTCGACGTGCCCGTTGTCGAGCGCGAGGCAGTTGGGCAGGTTCATGCAGCTGACGGTCCTCACTGTCACCTCGGCAGACGCCGGCAGCGCCGGCAGGAGCAGGACCACGAGCGCGAGAGCAACACGACGGCACAGGCGAGACGCGGGCATGGGGGGAATCGTAGATCAGGATGTCCTCAGTTCCCGCCTTCCTGTTCATACTTGCTGGGTGACTGACGACGCGCGTCTCGAACGGCTGCGGCACTGGAGCTGGCTGCTCGACCAGGTGTTCCGGGTCCCGGGCACGAACGTCAGGTTCGGCTGGGACGCCATCATCGGGTTGATTCCCGGGCTCGGCGACCTGAGCAGCCCGGCCTTCGGCGTACTGCTCGTGTTCCAGGCCTACCGCATGCGCGTGCCGAAGCTCGTGCAGGCGCGGATGGTGATCAACGCGATGATCGACGCGCTGCTCGGCATGGTGCCCATCCTCGGCAACGTCGCGGACATCTACTGGAGGGCCAACACCTGGAACATGCGCCTGCTGGAACGCCACGCTCGCCCCGGCGCAGCGCCGTCGCGCTTCGACGTGCTCTTCGTGACGGGGTTCCTGATCCTGCTCTTCCTCGCCGCCATCGCTCCGGCCGTGCTCCTCGCCTGGCTGGTGTCGCGCCTGTGGTCATGAGAGGCAGCCATGACGCGCGGTTCACCACGCACAAGCGATGCCCTGATCGACGCGACCCTCGCGTTTCTCCACGAACGCGATCTGCTCGCGCGCGACGACATCCCGTCAGGCGCTCGGACTGATCGACGGCGTACGACTTACGGCTCAGGGCTCAGGGCTTACGACTCACTACGCTGCTCGCAGCACCGTGGCAGGGTCGGTGCGCTGGACGTCCGCGCGCCCGTGCCTTTCACGAGTTCGACGCGTGTGGATCGTCGGTCACCGCCTTCCCTCATCAGCAGCCGATGCCGGGCGGGAGGACGCGCGCGGCGAGGCGGTAGTGCCGGCCGTGCTGCCTGTAGATGGTGCCCGAGGTCTGACGGCTCAGAAAGCGCATGACGGACTCGGTGTCGATCGCCGTGCATGCGGTGGCTTTCGAGAGATCGACCGCGGCATCAGGCCACTCGACCTTCGGCCTGACTGCATCCGCTGCCACTGCCGCGGCGACGATGGCGATGCGGGTTGGTTGATACGCGGCGGTGGCGCGCTGGCCGAGGGCCTGCAACTCGCCGACAAACCGTCGCAACGCGACGCGCGGCGCGTCGGTGTCCGACGCCGACAATCCGTCGACGGCGTGCCTGAACGTGCCCGCCGCCGTCGTCAACACCACTGTCGTCCGGGGTGGGTGCGAGATGGCGTGGAGCCGTTCGATGTCCTGCGGCGGATATCGCCTGTTGGCCAGCAGGCCGAGTTCGCCGGCGCGCGCCAGCAACGTCTCGACGACCGCCGCATCGACGCGCCCGACGCGATACGGCCACACCTGCGGCGCGACGGCCGCGTCAACGCGACTCGGCGCCAGCACCGTACCGTCCGCATAGAGCAGGACCGACGGTCCGCTCGGCAGGAACGGGGCTGTCACGGGGAACAACGCCTGCTCGGTGAGCGTCGCGACGGGTCCGGTGCCCGCAACCTGAGCGGCAGTGCCCGCTGCTGTCGCGACAGCATGCGTCCCCAGCGCCGTGAGCACGAGGCCCGCGGCGCACGCTCCGACGTTGGTCCACATGCGCATAGGTCCTGTTCACCAAACGCCCCCCGGGCCGACGACGAACAGTGCCGCGCCGGCGCTTTCGGGTGGCAGCCGTTGTTGAGCCGTTGCGGGCGCTGAGGAGTGGCCTGTCGTATCATGCGCGCGTCACTCTTCCCCCCGGAGTCCGTCTTTCATGTCTCACGCTCGTCTCGCTGGTCTGGTCGCGGCGGCCGGTACCGGTCTCGCATTCACCATCGCCCTCTCGGCACAGTCGCCGACCGGACCACGCACGTACAGGTTTTCCGCCAACGAACTCGCGGCGCCCGGCGAGCAGAAGCCGAATCCTCCGAAGATCGTCCCGCAGCCCGACGGCGTGTCGCTGGCCGTACCTCCGGGCTTCACCGCCACGCTCTATGCCTCGGGCGGCTTCAAGCGCGCGCGCAACATCGCGCAGGCCCCCAACGGCGACGTGTTCGTGGTCGATTCCGGCGCGGGCACGATCTGGGCGCTGCGCGACGCCAACAGGAACGGCACGATCGAGGACACCGAGCGCAGTGAATTCGCAACAGGGCTGAACCAGCCGTTCGGCATCGCGTTCCAGAAGGGCGCGCTGTACGTCGCCGCGACGGACCAGGTGGTGAAGTACCCCTACGCGAGCGGCGACCTCAAGGCCACCGCCGCTGCCGCCGTCATCGCGCCGCTGCCCAACGGCAAGGCCGGCCACTGGACGCGCAACATCGCCTTCACGCCTGATGGGCGTCACTTCTACGTGACCGTCGGCTCCTCGCACAACATCGATCCAGACCCCGATCCGCTGCGCGCCACAGTGCTCAGGTTCAAGGCCGACGGCACCGGCCGCGAAGTCGTCTCCACCGGCGTGCGCAACGCGGTGGGCATCGCCGTCCATCCGACGACGCGCGAGGCGTGGATGACGGTACAGGAGCGCGACGGCCTCGGCGACGACCTCGTCCACGACTACGCCGCGAAGGCCGTGCCGGGCCGGTTCTACGGCTGGCCGTGGGCGTACCTCGGTGCGCACGAGGATCCGCGTCACCCGGGTGCACACCCGGAACTCGTCAAGAAGACGAACGTGCCTGAGCTCCTCTTCGAGCCGCACGCCTCGGCGATGACGATGATCTTCTATGGGGGCAAGGCGTTCCCCGCGCACTATCGCACCGGTGCGTTCGCCGCCCTGCGCGGCTCCGCCGGCCGCGCGCCGCGGACGGGCTACAAGATCGTCTACCTTCCGTTCGTGAAGGGGCAGTCCACCGGCGCCTACGAAGACTTCGTCACCGGCTGGATGCTCGACGAGAACAAGCCCGAAGTGTGGGGCCGCCCCGTCGGTCTCGCCGAGACCACCGACGGGTCACTGCTGGTCGTGGAAGACGGAAACGGAACGATCTGGAAGATCACATACAAGGGGTGACAAGCGATGCGGAACTTGATTCCGATGGCCATCGTCGCGGCAATCGCGACAGCGGGTTCGGTGGTGGTGTACGCGCAGGCGTCGCCGCAGATGTCGTTCTTCATCACGAGCGTCGGCTCAGGCAACGGCGCCAATCTCGGCGGGATCGAGGGGGCCGACAAGCACTGTCAGGCACTCGCAACGGCGGTGGGCGCGGGCGGCAAGACGTGGCGCGCCTACCTCAGCACCACGGCCGCTGACGGCAAGCCCGCCGTCAACGCGAAGGACCGCATCGGCGCGGGCCCCTGGCACAACGTGAAGGGCGAGCTCGTGGCGAAGGACATCGCCGATCTCCACGGCGAGGCGGCGTCGTTCACGAAACAGTCGGCGCTCAACGAGAAGGGTGAGGTCGTGAAGGGCCGCGGCGACAGCCCGAACCAGCACGACATCCTCACGGGCACGAAGCAGGACGGCACCGTGGCCGACGGCGATGCGTCAGTCGCCACATGCGGCAACTGGACGAGCCAGGCCGACGGCGTCGGCAGCGCAATGGTCGGCCACTTCGACCGCACCGGCGGCGGCGCCGCGCCAACGTCGCTCAACGCCTCGCACCTCTCCCGCGGCTGCAGCCAGGCCAACCTCGTTGCCACAGGCGGCGCGGGATACACGTACTGTTTCGCGGCGAAGTAAGAAGGGTAAGCGGACTTTGTCCGCTTACCCTTTTCCCTTCTCTCAGCTGACGATCTCGTTCACCCTGACCTCGAAGATCATCGTCGCGTTCGGGGGGATGTTGTTGTTGCCGGTGGAGCCGTAGGCGAGGGCGGGCGGGACGATCAGGCGGCGGATCCCGAGGACTCGCATGCCGGGGATGCCGCGTTCCCAGCCGGCGATCACGGTTCCCGTGCCGACCACGTACTCATACGGCCCCCGGCCCGTCTGCAACGACGTGTCGATGACCGTCCCCTTGTTGTCGCTCGTCGCCGTGCTGTAGAGCCACGCGACGTAGTCGACGCGGATCCTCGTGCCGTTGTCGACCTCGTCACCGGTCCCCACCTCGATGTCGATGCTCTGGAACGGCACGTCGGCCACCCATGTCTGGGCGATCGGCGAGGGTTCCGTCGGGTTGCTGCCGCCGCAGGCCGCGGCTGACACGGATGCCACGAGGCCGAGGAGCAGCGCGCGACGGGAGGGGACGATCGGGTCGACAGTCATGAACTTCCGAGGGTAGCAGATCCGGGAGTTCGCTCGGCGGCGCGCCGGCGTTGGTGCAGTCATGCGCCTGTTCCGAGTCGTTGCCGTGCTCGCGTGCCTTGCGGGTTCGTGGTCCGTCCACGCCGACGTCCCGGCATCTCGCGACAGGACGCCGCCACCCGCCGAGCGCCGGACGGGTCGCCTGCCCGCCGAGATCACCGCCGTGCCCGCCGCGACTGCCCTTCCGAATCATGTGCAGGTGACGATTCCTCGCGAACGTCTGAGGGCCATGATGGCCGGAGCCACGTCCGAGGGCCCGATCGACCCCCCACAGGACGAGCTTGCCGGGGATGCATCGACGCGCGTGCGCCAGATCGTCGCGGCCGCGGCGCTCACGCTCGCCGTCCTGAGCCTTCCCCTGCTGGCCGGACGACTCCGGCGCGGCCGCGTGGTCGTCGTCGCACTCCTCGTCGTCCTCACGGGAGCCGTATTCGTGTACGCCGACATCGTCGCCCCCCGGCGAACGCCTGGCGATCGACTGCCACAGACCGTCGAGGTCATCGTCGTGCCTGGGAGTGGTCCTGTAAAAGTCCGCCTCGCCTATCCTCAGCGCTGATGGCACGTCTCAGCGCGACGCTCGACGAGGCTGTGCCGACGCAGGGCGCATGGCCGCCACATGCGGCCGGCGCGCTGGTCGTCGCGCTCATCGCGTTCGCGTGCGCGATGGCGCCCGTCGGCATGGCGGTGGCCGTTGTCGCGCTCGGCGCCGGGCCGCACAACTGGTGCGAGGCGCGATACCTGCTGTCGCGCATGCCCGCCCGCTGGGGTCCGCTGCGTCAGTACTTCGTCACGGGCATCGGTGGCGTGGTGGCACTCACCGCCGCGTACATCGCGCTGACGTGGGCCGGCTCGAGCGCGGACATCGTGTGGCTCGCGCTCTGGCACACGGCGCTCATTGGCTGGATCGCTCTCCTCGTGATGCTGCGTCGGCAGCAGCCGCCACGGCGTGACTGGCTGTGGCTGGTCCCGCCAGGCCTCCTGTGTCTCGCCGCCGCGTGGGCACAGCCCGTGTGGACGAGCGTCGCGCTGATGTTCCTCCACCCGCTGCTGGCGCTGGCGTTTCTCGACAGGGAGCTCTCGATCCGCCGCCTTCCCTGGCACGACGCATATCGCACCACGTTGCTCCTCGTCCCGATACTCATCGTCGGAATCTGGGTGACGAACCGGCAACCCACCTTCGCGCTGCGCGCTACGGCGGACGAGCCGGCAATCGGCAACCGGCAACCGGCCGTGCAGGCGGATCCGAGCGCTGGTAGGGCCGGCCCTCCGGGCCCGGCCGATGGGGGATGGGATGCCGCAACGCTTGCCGGCGTACCTGGAACAGGGCCCACCGTGCTTGCGGCGCACGTGTTTCTCGAATCGCTGCACTACATCGCGTGGATCGTGGCGATCCCGTTGGCGACGGGCGCGGTGCCGTGGCGATTGCGGCGCGTGCCGCTCGCCGCGCGATCGGTGCAGTGGCGCCGGCTCGTCACGTTCGCGCTCGCCGCAGGCCTCGGCCTTGTCGTCATCCTGTGGATCGCGTTCGCGATCGATTACGAGTTGACGCGGCAGGTCTACTTCACGCTGGCGATCGCGCACGTGCTGGCGGAAGTGCCGTTCCTCATCAGGCTGCTCTGACGCACGTGGACCCTGCTTCGACGATCGACGCCGGCGCGCTCTGGCGATGGCTGCCGGTGGGCTACGTCCTCACCGTCGCGCTCGAAGCGCCGGTTCTGCTGCTCGGTCTGGGGCGATGGCCGGTGAACGAGGCGCGTCGCTACACATACGCGCAGCGGCTCGCCGCGGCCTTCTGGCTCACCGCCGTCACCTACCCCATCGTCATCGTCGCGCTGCCGCTGCTGATGTGGCCGCACGCGTCGCATGCCACGTATGTGCTCGTGGCCGAAGCCTGGGCGATCGCCGCCGAATGTGCGCTGTTCCGCGTGGTGTGGCGCGGATCGCCGCAGGATCTCGCGATCGTCGCGCTGGCCAACGTCGTATCGGCGATGTCGGGCGGCTGGTTCCTGTCCCGCTGACCCGACGGGCCGGTCATTCCCTGGCCGTGCGCACCAACAGCCAGGCGCCGGCGACCAACAGCGCGATCGAGACGGCCATCGGACGCAGGGTACCGTCGAAGCAGGCCGATACGGCGAGCGTCGTGAGCCCAGACGTCCCGTACTGCATCGAGCCCAGGACCGCCGACGCGGTACCCGCATCCCTGTCGAATGGCGCGAGCGCGAGTGCCGTCGTGTTGGGCAGCACGAATCCGAGTAATAACACGAGCAGTAACACGGGAGCGGCGATCACGACGAGCGACGGCGCGACGAACACGACGACCGCCATGAAGGCGAGCGCGGCA
>CAYRAE010000064.1:0-11630 GCA_964422175.1 uncultured Luteitalea sp.
GAAGTACTCGATGAAGCGCGTCGTGTACTCGCGCAGCGGAATGCCCGCCTTCTGCGATTCGGCGATCGTCTTGTCGTCGACGTCGGTGAAATTCGTGACGTGATGGACCGTGTAGCCCGCCACGTGCCGCAGCGTGCGACGCAGCAGGTCCACCGCCATGAACGTGCGGAAGTTGCCGATGTGGCCGCGCGCGTAGACGGTCAGCCCGCACGCATACATGCGGACGATGCCGTCACGTTGCGGGGCGAAGTCTTCTTCCTGGCGCGTGAGGGTGTTGTAGAGACGCATGAACTCGGGCGCTCAGGCGCGGCGGCAGGTCACGCGGCAGCGGACCTCGGCGTCTGAGACGTCACAGGCCACGTCGACGCCCGTCGCGGCGGCCCAGGTGTGGAAAGGTGGCGCCGGCGCGCCACGCGTCGTGCTCCAGCGGAGATCGCCATGGAGCGTCTCGCCGTCGCTGTCGAAGACCATGGCGACGTCGCCGACAATCGACGCCTGCTCCGTCGTGACCCAGTCCACCACCGCCTGCACGGTGGCCGCGAACGCCCGCGCCCTGTCCGAGGCTCCCGCCAGCGCGCCGACACGCGTCACCAGCGCGCGCACGGCAACGGCCATGCGCCCGTCAGGCGCGTACGTCAGCGACAAGGGCAGCGCGGACGCCGCCTCGGAAGACTGTGTCATACGAGGGGGATTCTATAGCGAAAAGCGCTCGAAAACCGACCGCGCCGCCGCCACGTCCTGCGTGATCTGACCCACGAGCGCGTCGACGCCCGCAAACGCCTGCTCGCCCCGCAGACGCTGCACGAACGCGAGCCTGACGCGCGCGCCGTAGAGGTCGGGATTGACGTCGAGCAGGTGCGTCTCGACGCTCACCGCGCCGCCGGACTCGAAGGTGGGCCGCACGCCGATGTTGGTCACCGCCGCGTGGATCCGCTCGTCGACGGTCAGCGTCGTCGCGTACACACCGTGTGGCGGGAGCAGTTCGTTCTCGGTCGTGATGTTCGCCGTCGGGAACCCGATCTGACGGCCTCGCGCGGCACCGGGGACCACGGTCCCGTCGATGCAATAGTGGTGGCCGAGCAGCGCGCCCGCTTCGTCCACACGGCCTTCGGCGATGAGCCGGCGCACGCGCGTGCTGCTCACGACGAAGTCCTTGTAGCGGACCGGATCGATCTTCTCCACGCGAAACCCGTACAACTGGCCGAGGTCACGCAGCAGCGAGAAGTTGCCGGTGCGATCGCGACCGAACAGGAAGTTGCCGCCGACCCACACCTCGGCCACGCCCAGCCACTCCACGAGCACGCGACGCACGAAGGTGTCGGGGTCGAGGCGCGCGAGGTCCATGTCGAACCGCACCAGCGCCACGCCCTCCATTCCGGCGCGAGCCAGGGCCTCGATCCGCTGCGTGCTGGTCATCAGGAGCGGCGGAGCCTTGTCCGGGCGCAGCACGCGCGGCGGATGCGGGTCGAACGTCATGACGAGCGGCGTGCCGTGCTTTTCGCGCGCCTGCCGGCAGACGCGTTCGAGGATCTTCTGGTGTCCGCGATGGAGGCCGTCGAAATTGCCCAGCGCCACCACGGGATACGGCCAGCGCGCGGGGCGAGGCGGGTCCTCGGGATAGCGAGTCACCTCCACTCGCAGGCGTGTGCCGGGTCGTACGTCTGTCATGGTGACGTGCCGGGCAGGGTGACCGACAGGCCATCATACGCCAGCGACATTCCGCCGGGCAGGCGCGCGTTGGTCTCGGCGTGCCCCAGGTCGTGACACATGTGCGTGAACAGCGTGCGCCTCGCGCCGGTGCGTCGCGCGGCGGCGATCGCCTCGTCGAGCGAGAAGTGCGTCGGGTGCGGCGTGTCGCGCAGCGCGCCGACGACGAGGACGTCGAGCCCGTCGAGCAGCGGCCACGACGTCTCGGGGATGCCGCTGCAGTCGGTCAGATACGCGAACCCGCCGATGCGATAGCCGTTGATCAGGCGACGCCCGTGGAAGATCGGTACCGGTATCCACGTCGTGTCGCCGATGACGAACGGGCCGTCTTCCACCGACGCCACCAGTCGCGGCACGCCGCCGCCGAGTTCCGCCGGAGACTCGAACGCGTACGTGAACATGCGCCGCAGCTCGTCAAGCGTCGCGACATCGCCATGGACGGTCAGCGTACCGCCCCCTCGAAGCGCGATGAAGCGACGCAGTTCGTCCAGACCGAAGATATGGTCGGCGTGACTGTGGGTGTAGACGACGGCGTCGACCTGCGTGAGCCCCTGCAGGAGCGCCTGACTCCGCAGGTCCGGTGTCGTATCCACCAGCACCTGCGTCCCATCGTCCTGCGAGACGACGATCGACGCGCGAAATCGTGTGTCTTCCGGAGCCGTTGAGCGACACACCGCGCAGTTGCAGCCGATGACCGGAATGCCCTGCGACGTGCCCGTGCCGAGGAACGTGATGCGCACGCTACGGAGTGACGATGCGCGACGGGCCCTTGCCGGCGGCCTCGACGTACTTCATCCGCAGTTCGTACAGCGCGCCTTCGAGGAGCCGGCGCTCATCGTCTGTCAGGTTGCCGCGCGTCCTCTCGTGGAGCATCGACAGCACGTCGATGGCATGACCGGCGGAGACGAGGTTCACCGCTTTCAGCCCGGTCATGGGGTCGGGCTCGTCGCCGATGTAGACCGACGCCGCCAGCACGAGACCCGAGATGTAGCTCACGAACGTCAGCGAAGCGTCGGCCGGCTGGGTCATCTTCGGATGCTAGCATACGGCCCTCAGTCGCCATGCCCTCCTCCGACGCCGGTGCCGCCTTCTCGAAACTCGTCGACATCATGGCGCATCTCCGCGGCCCGGACGGGTGCGCCTGGGACCGCGAACAGACGCTGAAGAGCCTCGCGCGGTACGTGCTCGAAGAGGCAGCCGAAGTGGTCGACGCGATCGAGCGCGAGGACGCCGAGGGCTTGCAGGAGGAAGTCGGCGATCTGCTGTTCGAGGGCGTGTTCCTCGCCCAGGTCAGCCAGGACGGGGGCGGCTTCGACGTGGCGGCGGCGCTCGAGACCGTGTGCGAGAAGCTGGTGCGGCGACACCCGCACGTGTTCGCACGCGAGGTCGCGCTCACGCCTGATGAGGTGAAGGGGCAATGGGACGCGATCAAGGCGCGCGAGAAAGCCGCGCGCAGCGATCGTCGGCAGAACCTGCTCGACGGTATCCCGCTGGCGGAACCGGCACTCGTTCGCGCGCGAGCGATCTGCAGTCGCGTGGCGAAGGTCGGCTTCGACTGGCCCACGCCCGAAGCGGTGCTCGACAAACTCGCCGAGGAAACGCGCGAAGTCGAGGAGGCGATCGCGTCAGGTGATCGCGCCGCGATCGAAGACGAGATCGGCGACATCCTCTTCGTGATCGCCAACCTCGCGCGCAAGCTCGACGTGGATGCCGAGTCTGCCCTGCGCCGCGCCAACCGCAAGTTCGTGCGACGCTTCAGTTCCGTCGAGTCACGGCTGGCGGAGGCAGGCCTGCCGCTCGAGGACGCCACGCTCGAACAGATGGAAGACGCCTGGCAGGCCGTCAAGCGCGACGAGGCCTGAGCGGTCCACCGGTCATCGCGAACGGTGCAGCGTGCGGTCCACGAGACGCATCGCCACCGCCACCATCACGAAGTTCGCCGCCGCGAGCAGGAACACCCATCGCAATCCCGTCCGGGCTGCCAGGTGCCCGGCGAGCCACGGCATCGTCATCCCTCCGGTGAGGGCCACCGCGAACAGCACGCCGAACACCGCGCCGGACTGCTCCCGATAGCGGGCCCCGGCCACACCCAGCGCCGTCGGGAAGATCGGTGACAGCAGGAGGCCGACCGACGTCGCGGCCAGCCCGGCCAGCAGCGGCGTGGGGGCCATGACCATCCCGACAGATGCCGCCGCCGCGCCAAGCGCCGCGACGACCACGACGCGCGGGCCGCTGACGCGCGCGAGGACCTGCCCCATCGCCAGCCGCGTGACCATGATGGCGCCCCAGAACGCGGCCAGCCACAGCGACGCCGCCGTGACCGAGGCGCCGAGATCGCGCGTGAGCAGGTTCGAGATGTAGCCGCCGAGCAGGAACTCGTTGCCCGACTGAAAGAACAGCAGGATGGCGAGGCCGAGCACGACAGGCTGGCGCAGATATCGTGGCAGCGCCGCGAGGGGTCGTCCCTGGGGCAGCTTGGGCAGCGGGAACGCGAGCAGGATCGCCCCGAGGCCGAGCACGACGCACAGCACGGCCGCGGCCGAGAGCACACCGCCCAGACCGACACGTGCCATGAGGAAGCTCATCGCGAACGGCATCACGATGGCGCCGATGCCGAAGAACACGCCGAGTCTGTTGAGCGCCACGCTCTTGCGGTGCTCGTCCTCGTGCAGGTCGGCGATGAGGATGTTCGACGCGCCGTTGAGGGCGCCGCCACCGGCGCCGAGCGCGACGACGCCGAACACCAGCGCCCGCGTGCCCTCCGCGTGCGCGACGGTGAACAGGCCGCCAGCCACGAGCAGGGCGCCGGCGACCATCGGCATGCGGAGTCCGCTGCGATCGACGACGACGCCGAGCGCGAGACTCGCGGCGAGCATCGCGGCGTTCATCGCGAGGAACAGACGGCCGATGTCGGCGATCTCCAGATCGACGCGACCGGCCAGTGCCGGCGTGACGGCGCCGATGAGCGCCATGACGATGCCGAACACCATCATGGCGCTGTGCGCCACGGCGGTCAGTCGGCCAACATGCCCGGCCGTTGTCATCGGATGACGGGATCGGGACCGCGTTCGAACCAGGCGCGCGCGTAGGCATCGAACACGCGGAGGTTGTGATCGGGCTGCACGCCCGGCACGTTCGGCGACACGAAGGTGGTCAGGGCGTGACCCCTGGCGGCCAGTTGCGCGCCCGTCTCGGCAACCAGTGCCATGGCGATCGCGACGACGGCGATCGTCGAGCCCGCGGCGACCTTCTCGAGGCGTCCGACGTCGACCTGGGCATCCTCGGGCGCGACGCCGTTGTCGATGGCGATGTCGGCCAGGTCGGACAGCGCCGTGCCGGTCGAATGCGTACGCGCCGCCACCGCGGCGTTGGCATGGGACGACACGGTGATGACGCGAGTGCCGCGCTCGCGCGCGTATCGGGCTGCCTCGATCGGCGCGGCGTTGAGGCCGCCATGCGAGAAGACGATCAGCGCGTCGCGGCCATCCATCGGGTAGCTCTGGAGGAACTGCTCCACGTAGCCTTCGCGCCGCTCGATCCAGAGCAGTTCGCGGGCCCCGTGGGGTCCGACGACGTTGGACCACATCAGCCGGGGGTCGTAGAGCGGGAAGAAGCCGACGAAGCTTCCGTAGCGCGGGAACACGTCCATCACGGGGATCACCGAGTGGCCGCTCCCGAAGAGGTACGCGCGGCCGCCGCCGGCAATCGTCCCTGCGAGCAGCGTGCCGGCCCCGACGAGCGCGTCGGCCTGCGTGGTCCGGATGGCGCGGAGGATGTCGTCGATGCGGTCGAAGTACGCGATGGCAGTCATGAGTGGATGGCCTCGTCCAGGGCAAGGCGGGCGGCGCCGAGCAGGCCGGCGTTCTCGCCCAGTGTCGTGAGTTCGATGCGACAGCGCCGAAAGGCGATCGGCTGCGCCCAGCGCGCGGCCTCGTGGCGGATAACGTCGAGGACGAGGGGCGCGGCGCCCTGCATCACACCGCCGCCGAGCACCACGACCTCGGGATTGAGCAGGCTGACGAGGTTGGCGATGCCGCGGCCGGTATGGCGCGCCGCGGTGAGCAGGATGTCGTGAGCCCTGGCATCGCCGGCGTGCGCGGCCGAGATGACGTTCTCGGCCGACGGCACCCCGAACGCACGCGCGAGGGCCGGACCAGCCGCCTCCCCCTCCCAGCAACCGCACGTGCGGTAGTCGTCCTTCCACGTGTCGAGCAGGGACGACCAGCCCGCCGCCCCCGCGATGCCGTGCGCACCGGCGCCGCCCTGGCCGCCGGCGAGGATGCCGACGCCGATCCCGGTGCCGATCGACACGAACACGACGTCCGATGCGCCACGCGCGGCACCGCACCACGCTTCGCCCGACACGTAGCCGGACCGATCGCAGTCGATGACCACCGGCAGCGCGATCTGGGCGCGCACGGCGTCGCGCAGCAAGACGTGTGCGTCGCCCCAGAGATTCGGGCACCACGCCGTGCCGTCGCGCGCGTCGTAGATCCCGGGCACGATGACGCCGACCGCGGCGACCCCGGCCTCTGTCGCGGTCGCGGCCGCGGCGGCGATCTGCGCGACGGTGCCTTCGAACGTGCGTGCGGCGGCGACCTGCCGGCGCTCGCGGACGCGCCCCGTCTCGTCGACGACGGCGACGGCGGTCTTGGTGCCGCCGACGTCGATGGCGAGGACGTGCGTCATGCCGGCGACACCTTCAGGACGCGCACCTCGCCCGCCGGAAGCGTCAGCGGGATCGCCAGGGCGTCGCCGTCGCGCGTGGCGCCGACGGTCCCGCCGCTGACCAGGTCGGTGACCGTGGCCTGGCCCGCGCGGCGCAGGCGAATCAGCGATGGCGCGCTGGCCGATTCGTGATTGAACGCAAACAGCACGGCGTCGGCGCCGCGCTCGAGGTGGCGCACTTCCAGCGGCCCGCCCGTCACCTCAATGGGTAAGCGCACGCCTGCCCAATCGACCAGCGCCCGGAAGAAGCGCGCCGCTTCCGGCGTCGGCCCGGCCTGGTACGCCGCGCTGACGTACGACCCGAGCATCAGCGTCCGGCCACGCCCGCGCGACGCCGCGATCGCGGCGGCCGTGCCGTCCTTCCAGCGCGCGACGACGCGCGCCGACGCGTCCATCGGCTCGAGCGTCTCCCGATACCAGCGCCCTGCCAGCATCGTCTCCGGCGCGATGCCCGGGATGTCGTCGCCGACCCAGCGCATCTGCGCGGCCTCGCCCCGGACCGTCTCGACCGCCGCTTCCCGCGCGCCGACGACCTCCCACAGCCCCATGCCCGGGATGCGATCGGATGCGTACCCGCGCTCGTTGGTCCAGCCGAGTCGAGCCTCGGTCACCAGCGTGCCGCCGCCCTCCACGTACGCGCGCAGCGCGGGGCCGACGGCCTGGCGGAACATCAGCGGATACGGGAAGAAGACGACGCGATACTGGTCGAGGCGTGCCGCGTCGAGATGATCGACGTGGACGTAGTCGAGCGGCACGTTGTGCGGGAACAGCGCGCGATGGACGCCGAGCAGCGAGTCGCGCTCGATGCCGACCACCTCGCCCTGCGGCCCGCCGTAGGAGGCCGCGCGCTGCCGACCGCCGACGAAGTGCGCCAGCGGGTTGTAGAGGATCGCGACCTCGGCGCGTGGCGGGCGAGCGTCGAGCAGCAACGACATGTGCCGATCGACGACGCGGGCGATGGCCCCGGCGGCGCGGGCGCGCTCGGTGATGGTGCCGTCGAGGTGATTGAGGCCGAAGCCGCCCGCCTCGTAGCCCGAGTTCATCGGGTACCAGGCGTAGTAGTTGATGCCCTTGGCGCCACGCGCCAGCGCGGACCACGTCCATGTCGTCAGGTCGCGCGTCGTGACGGGCGGACTGACGTTGACGGCGATGGTGCCGAAGCCTCCCTGCAGTTCGCCGACCCAGAAGCCGCGACGGCCCTGGTCGTAGCCGAACGAGCGGGTGAAGTCGAGCAGCGCCGCCCGCCACGGCACGTCGCGATCGACGAAGGCCGAGTGCTTCGGATAGAACGACGTGCCGTAGTAGTCCACCTGCCGCGCCATCGTCCAGTCGTCGGCCTGGCCTTCCCAGTGGTGCGGCGACGCGAACAGCCCGACGCCCGCGGCGTGGCTGGTGATGACGGTATCCGGCGCCACGCGCTTGACCGCCTCGTAGCGGTCCCGGAGGTCCTCACCGAGCTTGGCGACGATGAAAGCCTTCCAATCGATGTAGTCGGTATACGAGAGGATCGTGCTCAACCGGCTCGGCTGCACCTGGTCCCAGCTGCGGAAGCGGCGATACCAGGCCTCGTTGAGCGCGTCGAGCGTCGTGTACCGGCGCTGCAGCCACTGCCTGAATCGCGCCAGCGTGTGCGGGCAGTAGCAGAACTCCGGATTGGGAATCCACGTCGGGTTGGCCCAGTTGATGACGTGCGGCTCGCTCCACAGATCCCAGCCGAGGAAGGCCGGACTCTGACGGACCCGGGCGGCGAGTGCCGCGTAGAACGCCACGTCGGCGTCGCGCACGCCGCGATGATCGCGGCAGTAGCCGGGCGAACTCTCCGGCACGATCGCCTGGCCGTTCGACGACACGAACAGGGCGTCGGGATGCTTCGAGCCGACCCAGGCCGGCGCCGAGTCCATGTACACCTGCAGCAGCAGGCGCAGGCCCTGCTCCTCGGCGAGTTCGAGGAGCACCTCGAGCGTCTCGAATTCGTACCGTCCTTCTTCCGGTTCGCCGCTGGCCCAGTCGATCCACGCACGCAGTGTGTTGAAGCCGAGATCGCGGATCTGGCGGACGTCGGCGCGCCAGGCGTCCTTCTTCGCGCGCGCGCCCCGCTCGACCATCGGCGCCCGCGCCTTCCCGCCTCCGTACCACACCGCCATCGGCAGCAGCGGCGTCGTCGTGAACGCCATCGCCTCGCCCGGCTGCGGCGCCGCGGCCGCCACGCGCAGCCAGGGCAGGCTCGCAACGCCGGCGCCGAGCGTTCGCAACACGTCGCGCCGTGCCCATCGGTGACCTGTCCCGTGGTTCACGCCGCGGACTATACCGCGGAAAGCGTCACCGCCGCGACGGGAGGCTCATCGCCCCGCCGGTCGCCGTCCTGACGAGCACGACGCGGCCGTTGGTGGCGAGTTGAATGGCCCCGTCGCGATCGGTCCGGAGCACGCCGGTGCCTGCCTCGCGGAGGCGACCGAGGATCGACGGCGCGGGATGGCCGAAGCGGTTGCCACGCCCGGCCGACACGATCGCGAGCGCCGGATCGAGCGCCTCGATCAACTCGCGCGACGTCGATGAGGCGCTGCCATGGTGCGCGATCCTGATGAGGCTGATCGGCGCTGGCGTAAGACGAGCCGCGACGTCGCGTTCGGCGGCTGCGCCGACGTCGCCGGGCAGGAGCAGGCCGACGTCGCCAAGCCGAAGCCACAGGACGACCGAGTCGTCGTTGCGCACGCGCTGGCGCTCCCAGTCCGGCGATGCAGGATGCCGCACGGACACGTGCACCACGCCGTCGGTCAGCGACTCGCCCGCCACGAGCCGCCGATGTCTCGTGCCGGCAGGTCCGGCCGCCTCGATGACCTTCTCTTCGAGCCGATCGCCCGTCACCGGGATGCCGGTCAGCAGTTCGCGCGGGGTGAAGCGTCGTACCACCGCCGGCATGCCAGCGACGTGATCGGGATGAGCGTGCGTGACGACCACGCGATCGAGCCGGCGATGACCCAGTGCCCACAACGCCGGGGCCGTCACCCGCGCGCCGACGTCGAACGCCTGGCCCGGGCTGCCGCCGGCGTCGACGAGCCACGTCCGCCCGGATGGAAAGCGGATAACGGTCGCGTCGCCCTGGCCGACGTCGAGGAACGTGACGAGCAGCCATGGCTCGTGCGGCCAGTTCGCGCGCTGCCAGCGGCCGGCGCTCTCCCACGTCCAGGGCGACGGCGCGGCACGTTCGATGCCGCCGCTGCCGATCCACGAGAGGCCGGTCGCCACGGCACCGGCACACCCGACGACAGCCATCGCCCCCCGGCGAACCGACGCTGCGCCCGCCGGTGCCGCGCGCGTCGGCCCGAGGTCCCGGCGCAGACGCAGCAGTCCGGCGGCCAGCCCGGCGAGCGCGACGTAGTACGACGCGAGCACGACGTTGGAGGGCGGGGGCACCTCGCGAACGAGCCACGGCGCCAGCGCCACGACGTCCGCGCTTCGCAGCAGGGCGCCCACGCCCATCGCGGCGACGGTGCCGATCGCGCTCCCGACGGCTGGCGCCGCCGGCGCCGCCGCGAGCAACGCCAGGCCGGCCACCTGGACGACGGCCATGGCGGGGACAGCCAGCAGATTGGCAAGCAGGCCCGCCGCCGTCGCGACGTGGAACCAGCGCGCCGTGATCGGCAGCAGCACGAGTTCGATCGCCAGCGTGCTCCCGGCGACAGCGCCGAACGCCACGAGCCCCCTGACCCACACGCCCCGCCGGGCCGCCGGTGACCGCGCGCGTGGACGTGCCAGGCACCGCGACAGGAAAACCAGCGTACCGGCCGCACCGAACGACAGGACGCACCCGGGATCGTGGACGGCGAGCGGATCCGCGATCAACTGGATCGCGGCGGCCGCCGACAACGCCTGGGACGCGGACGCGCGCACGTCCCACCAGCGCGCCGCGATCACGATCGCTGCGACCGACACGGCGCGTGCCACCGAGGCGCCGCCATCGACGACGAGCGCGAAGCCCGCCAGGCCCGCAGCCAGCCACAACGCACCGACACGTACCGCGCTCCCGGCCAGGCGCGGCAACCAGACGATCAGCGCCAGCCAGATGCCGACGTTGCCGCCCGAGATGGCGACAACGTGGTAGACGCCTGCGTGTTGGAGATCGCGGACCAGCGTGTCTGGCAGTCGGCTCCTGTCACCGATCAGGATCGCCGTCACCGTCGCGGCGGCGATCGAATCCTGGACATGGCTGGCCACCGCGGTTCGGATCGCGCGGCGGGCGTCGGCGGCGCGCTCTTCCCACCACGGCGCTGGCTGCGTGTCCACGAGCGACGCGCTCTTGACCGTCGCAAACGCGCGAATGCCGCGACGCGCGAGCGCACGCTCCGCGTCGGGCATGCCGAAGTTGCGATAGGGCAGCGGACGGCGCAGCGACGACACAGGCGCCTGGACCCGTCGTCCGCGGGTCCAGGTATCGCGAAGGGCCACCGCCGCATCGCCCGAGATCGTGAGACGCACGCCCACGTCCGTGGCATGCCAGCGTCCGTCGCGCATGATGCCGTCGACACGCACGTCGAGGGAGGGCGCGCCCGTGTCGGACAGCCATGCGTCGCGGCGGGCCACGCCAGACAGCATGACGATATCCCCTCGCGACGTAGCGTCGGCGAGCGCGTCGATGTCGATGTTGCGGGGCGCCCACGCGCGATCTTCGGCGAGGACCGCGAGCGCGACGCCGAGTCCGAGCGCGCCACCCATCGCACCCACCGTCGCCGCTCGCGCATGGCCACCCCATCCCAGCCGCGCGCAGACGATGAGGCACGCCACCGCCAGACCGGCGACGCGAACCGCCATCTCCGGCGTGAGCGCGACGAACCCGCCGGCCACACAACCGGCCGTCAGCGCAACGACGCCACGTACCAGCGGCGACATACCCATCGTCAGAGCAAGGTCGATGCCGATCGCCGCCGCGCGCAATCACGCGTCGCACATGCGCAAGCGCCGCCGATGGTGGCAGGAATTGCCAACCTGGAGCCCGGCGGCGTTGCAGAAACCGATGCGTTGCACGCCTGCGCCAGGGGTTGAAACCCCTGGCCTCCATTCGAACGCCGAATTGCCTTGAAATGGAGCGAACGGGTTTCAGTCGACGCCAGAGATGTCGCGGGCCGGGCGACCCGTCCGTCGTAGCCCGCAGGGCGAAGGTGGAAGCCGACCTTTACGCCGTGGAAATTGGTAGGGCC
>CAYRAE010000064.1:11640-12409 GCA_964422175.1 uncultured Luteitalea sp.
AGGGCCGGCTCTCCGAGCCCGGCCCGTCACGATCGATCTCAGGCCGTCGTGGTGACGGTGCCGTGGTACTCCTGCAGCGAGCGGACGTCGAGGCCCTGTTCGCGCAGGGCCTTGATCGCGCTGACGGTGGCCGCACCGCCGGTGAGCGTCGTGATGCACGGCACGCCCTGCATCATCGCCACGCGACGCACGCTGCGATCGTCGAAGAACGACTCGCGACCGAGCGGCGTGTTGAGCACGAGGTGGATCTGCTTGTTGACGATGCGGTCGCCGACGTGCGGACGGCCTTCGTTGATCTTGTAGACGACCTCGACGTCGAGGCCGTGCGCGCGCAGGTACGCGGCCGTCCCGCGCGTGGCCACGAGCTTGAATCCGAGCGACGCCAGGTCGCGCGCGATCGGCAGCACGTTGGGCTTGTCGTCGTTGTTGACGCTGATGAACGCCGCGCCGTCGAGCGGGATCTTCTGCCCCGCCGCGATCTGCGCCTTGGCGAACGCCGTTCCGAACGTCGACGCCCCGCCCATCACCTCGCCCGTGCTCTTCATCTCGGGCCCGAGGATCGTGTCGACACCCGGGAACCGCACGAACGGGAACACCGGCGTCTTGACGAACACGCCCGTCACGTCCAGATCCGCGACGAGCCCCAACTCCGCGAGAGACCTGCCCGTCATGACCTGCGCGGCCACTTTCGCGAGCGGCACGCCCGTGGCCTTCGAGAGGTACGGCACCGTGCGCGACGCACGCGGGTTCACCTCGATCACGTAGACCG
>CAYRAE010000065.1:0-12241 GCA_964422175.1 uncultured Luteitalea sp.
GCTCGGGGCGTCGACGCTGGCGGGCATCCACTGGCGCGAAGCGCTCGGCTTCAAGTCCGCCGCGGCCTCACGCATCGCGGTCGAGGCGAGACTCGGCGCCGTCCTCGCGCAGACGATCCTCGCCGAGCAGGGCGGTGGACGCATCGTGGCGTCGCTGGCGCCGCACGCGCCGTACTCGACGTCGGCGCCGCTGATCCAGACGCTCGCGCAGGGCTATCCGCCCGTGTGTCCCATTTCGTCGATCCATCTGGCCGAATCGCCCGAAGAGGTCGAATTCCTGGCCTCGGGGACGGGCCCGTTCAGGGCCCTGCTCGATGACGTCGGGGCCTGGGACGAGGGATGGGCGCCGCCCGGACTGTCGCCCGTGGCGTATCTGCAGCGGATTGACGCGTTGCACGCGCGCCTGCTCGTCGTACACGGCACGCAGGCCACGCCGGACGACCTCGCGACCCTGGCGGCGTCTGGCGCCACACTCGTGCTCTGCGCGCGCAGCAATCGGTGGGTCGGCAGTGGCGTCCCGCCCGTGGCGGCGGCCGTCGACGCGGGCGTGTCCCTCGCCATCGGCACAGACAGCCTGGCCAGCGTGGAGGACCTCAATCTCTTCGCCGAACTCGCGTACCTGAGAACCGTGACGCCCGACGTGCCGGCGCCGACGCTGATCGGGGCCGCCACGCTCGGCGGGGCCCGAGCCCTGGGATGCGCCTCGCTCGGGCTGCTCGCGCCGGGCGCGTCGAGCCGCGCGATCGTGCGTGTCCCTCCCGCCGGCGTGCGGGACGTGGAAGAATGGGTGGTGGCCGCAGCGTCGGACACGGCTGATCTGCGATGGCTCGACGAGATCGCGGCAGCCGCCGTCTGCTGACGCGTTGCCACGAGACGCCGGCACCGAAACCTCCACGTCATGTTCTTCGAACGCATCCGCACGTACCTGTCGTTCGTGCGCTTCAGCCACACGGTCTTCGCGCTGCCGTTCGCGTTGGTCGGCGCGCTCCTCGCGAGCCGCACGGTGCCGATGACGTGGGCGCGCGTGGGCTGGATCGTCGCGGCCATGGTGGCGGCCCGCAGCGCGGCGATGGCGTTCAACAGGCTCGTCGACGCGCGATGGGATGCGCTGAATCCGCGGACCGCCCAGCGCGAGATCCCGCGCGGCGCGATGTCGGCTCGCGAAGCCTGGCTGTTCCTCGCGGTGGCCGTCGTGGCGTTCCTGCTGGTGTGCGCGCAGATCAGCCGTCTGTGCCTGCTGCTCGCGCCCGTCGCGCTCGCGATCGTGTGCTGGTACTCGCTCGCCAAGCGCTACACGTGGGCGACGCAGTTCTTCCTCGGTCTCGCGATGGCGGTCGCTCCCGTCGGTGGCTGGATCGCGGCTGGCGGCGCGGCGTCGTGGCAGCCCGTGTGGCTCGCGATCGCGATCGGCACGTGGGTAGGTGGCTTCGACGTGCTGTACGCCTGTCAGGATCTCGACTTCGATCGCGCGCACGGCCTGCGCTCGATTCCCGTGCGGTTCGGCGTGTCGCGTTCCATCGCGATCTCGCGCGTGCTGCACGTCGTCACGATCGCCAGTCTGGCGATCCTCGGCGTCGTGGCCGATCTCGGGCCCGTCTATCACGGTGGCGTGACGCTGGTGGCGGCGCTGCTCGTCTTCGAGCAGTCGCTCGTGAGCGCCTCGGACCTCTCGCAGGTGAAGCGCGCGTTCGACATGAACGGGTGGGTGGGATTGCTGTACCTCGTCACGACAGGATTGAGCGTCTATGTCCGCTGAACCATCACGCCGGATCGTCGTGGCGATCACGGGCGCCAGCGGCGCGCTCTATGCGATGCGCACGCTCTCCGCGCTCCTGCAGCACGGTCAGCACGTGGATCTGATCGTCACCGAGTACGGGCGTCGTCTGCTCGTCGACGAGCTCGGTGCGCCGGCGCGCATCGACCGTCTGCAGTCCTATCTCGAAGAGACGTGGGGCGAAGGCGTGCGGCGCGGCGGCTGGACGCTCCATGCCAACAAGGATCTCGGATCGCGCCTCGCGAGCGGCAGTCGCGGTGCCGACGCGATGGTGATCGTCCCGTGCTCCATGAAGACGATGGCGGCGGTGGCCAACGGGCTGTCGCGATCGCTCGTCGAGCGCGCGGCCGACGTCATGCTGAAGGAGCGTCGCCAGGTGATCATCGTCCCGCGCGAGACGCCGATGAGTCTGCCGCAGCTGCGCAACATGGTGAGCTGCGCCGAAGCCGGCGCCGTGGTGCTGCCGGCGATGCCGGCGTTCTATCAGCGTCCGCAGACCATCGCCGATCTCGCAGACTTCATGGCCGGACGCATCCTCTCGCTGCTGCACATCGACCACCAGCTCTATCCCGCGTGGGATCCGCAGGCGGACCGCGCATGACGACGATCGGCCCGGAGCAGACGTACGGGGGCGTGAGCCCTGACACGGGGAAGGCGCCCGCGAAGATCGCGGGCATGTTCGACGCGATCGCCGGCAGGTACGACCTGCTGAACCACGTGCTGAGCGGCGGCCAGGATCTCTACTGGCGCTGGCGCGCGGTGCGCCGGCTCCGCCTCACCGGCCGCGAGCGGGTGCTCGACCTGTGTACCGGCACGTGCGACGTCGCGCGCAGCATGGTGAAGCGCGGACTCGCCAGCCGCGTACTGGGGATCGACTTCTCTGGCGAGATGCTGCGCGTAGGGCAGCGCAAGCTGCGCGCCGAAGGGCGCGACAGCGTGATTCGGCTGCTCCAGGGCGACGCCATGCGTCTGCCCGTCGCCTCGGGGACGATGGATGCGGTCACCATCGCGTTCGGCATCCGTAACGTCCAGGACGCCCCGACGTCGCTGCGCGAAGTGGCCCGGGTGCTGAAGCCCGGCGGTCGCCTCGCGATTCTCGAATTCTCGACGCCACGTCAACCCGTCATCAGGGCTGCGTACCTGTGGTACTTCCGGAACGTGCTGCCCAGGCTGGGACGCCTGATCTCGCGCCATGGCGAGGCGTACGCCTACCTGCCCGCGTCTGTGGAGAGCTTCACGCCGCCCGAGCGGTTCGTGGCCGACATGCAGGCCGCAGGGCTGATTCGGTGCCAGGCCGTCCCTTTGACCCTGGGCGTCGTCTATCTGTACGTCGCGGAGCGGCCTGCGCAGTAGTGTGGTCTGCGGTCTCCGGCACCCCTATACTTGACCTTGCCGGATGTTCATCGATCTAGAGGACCACCGACCCGAACCGCCGAGCATGGATTCGGCCATGTCACGGCGCGAGGCCGTGATGATGTCGGTGTTCCTGCACGTCGCCCTCCTCGCGCTCATCCTGTTCGGCCCCCGGCTCCCGTTCATCAAGCAGTATCTGGCCCAGCAGGCTGCGGTGCAGCAGGCCGAGCAGGAGCGACTGCAGGCGCTGGCGCAGCAGCAGCGACAGCAGCAGCCGCGCTTCGTGTTCGTGCAGCCGAAGGTCGACATGCGGGCCGAGAGGCCGCGGGACACGGCGTCGCTGGCCGATCAGGACCGCGTGGCGCAGACGATGGAGCGCGCGCCGAACGCCACCAACAGCCAGCCCCTCTCGCGCGGCAATTCGCTGGAGTTCATCGAGCGCCAGTCGCAGCGCGATCTCGCGCGTGGGCGCGGTCCGGCACCGGAACCCTCGGACTCACCGCGTGAAGCGCAGGCGCAACAGGCGCGCGCCGCGCAGCCTGCTCCACCGCAGAATCAACCGACGCCCGCGTCGCAGGCAGCCACCGATCAGGGCCTCAACGTGCGCGACGGCCAGTCGGGTCTGCTCGCCCGCGGCGACACGGGCGTCGTGGCCAATCCGCAGGCGCGGACCTCACCAGCCGCCGCGAGCGCGGCCGCGCGTCCGCCCGGCGGATCGCTCGGCCAGGCGCTGCGCAACCTCGAGAAGTACGTCCAGAACGAGGCCTTCAACAATCCCGACGGCGGCAATTCGCCCTTCGGTCCCTACATTCAGTTCGACACGAAGGGCGTCGAGTTCGGGCCGTGGATCCGGCGGTTCGTGGCGCAGATCAAGCGCAACTGGCTGATTCCCGAAGCCGCGATGATGATGAAGGGCCACGTGGTGATCACGTTCAACGTCCACAAGGACGGACGGATCACCGACGTGATGGTGAAGCAGCCATCGGGCATCGACGCGTTCGACCGTGCCGCGGCCAACTCGCTGCAGTGGTCGAATCCGACAACGCCGCTGCCGCCGGAGTACCCGTCGCCCACGGCGTTCTTCACTGTCACGTTCTACTACAACGAACAGCCGCCATCGCAGTAGGGGCGTATGGCCAGACGCCCCTGCGTTGCGATCCCGTCGTGACTGCTCACGCTACCCCTTCAGCCCGCCCGCTGCTCGTGGCCGTGCTCGGACCGACGGCAACGGGCAAGAGCGCGCTCGGCATTCGCCTGGCACAGGCCTTCGGTGGCGAGATCCTCAACTGCGACTCGACCGCCGTCTACAGGCGCTTCGATATCGGGACCGACAAGGTGCCGCCGCACGAACAGGGCGGTATCCCGCATCACCTCGTCGACATCGTCGATCCGACGGATGTGTATTCGGCGGCGCAGTACGCGCGTGACGCGGCGGTGCTGATTCGCGACATCACGGCGCGCGGCCGTCTCCCGATCCTCGTCGGCGGGACCGGCTTCTACTTCCGCGCGCTGGTCGATGGGCTGTTCGATGGCCCCGGCCGCGACGATGCGGTGCGGCAGCGCCTGCACGAGCGCGCGCATACGCGCGGCGTGGAGCACCTGCACCGCGTGCTCGCGCGCGTGGATCCCGCGTCGGCGCAGCGCATCATGCCGCGTGACGAGAAGCGGCTGGTGCGGGCACTCGAAGTGTGGCTGCTGACGGGGCAGACGTTGTCGACACACTTTGCCGGCACGCGATCCCCCCTGCCCGAGTACGACGTGTGTGCGATCGGACTCAGGCTGCCGTCGGCCGACATCGCCGAACGCGTGGCGCGCCGTGTGGAGGCCCAGTGGACCCGCGGCGTGGTCCACGAGGTCCACGCCAATCTCGCGTCGGGCATCCCGCGCGAGGCCAATCCGTTCGGTGGCCTCGTGTACCGCCAGATCCTGGAGATGCTCGACGGCGTACGCGACGAGGCGGAGACGCGCGCGTTGATCGTGCGCGAGAACAGACACTACGCGCGGCGACAGCTGATCTGGTTCCGGAAGGAAGCGAGAGTGGTATGGTTGGACGGTGCCGGTGAGCGCGACGAGACCTTCGCGGCGGCCGGTGCCCTGCTCGAGACCCACGGAGTCCGTCGCTGATGTCCAGTCACCGAGAATCCAAGCCGTCAGCGCCGCCCAACATCCAGGACGTCTTCCTCAACTCCGCGCGCCGTGAGCGGCTCGTGGTGCAGATCCGGTTGATGGACGGGCAGAGCCTCGAAGGCCGCATCAAGAACTTCGATCGCTTCGCCCTCGTGATCGACCACGAGGGCGCCGACCACATGGTGTTCAAGCACGCCATCGCGACGATCCGTTCCAATCGATCGGTCCCGAACTACTTCTCCTCGTCAGCGCACGAAGGATAGGCGCCGGACATGTCCGTCCGCTTCGAGCGGATCATCGCCATCGTGCTCGACAGCGTCGGCATCGGCGCACTGCCCGACGCCGGCCGGTATGGCGACGAGGGCAGCGACACCCTCGGGAACATCGCGCGTCGCGTCCCGCTACACCTGCCCACGCTGTGCCACCTCGGCCTGGATCGTCTCGTGCCCGCGCTCGGCGTGCCGCACGGCGACGCCGCCGGTGCGTGGGGGCGCATGGCGGAAGCCTCCGCTGGTAAGGATTCTGTGACGGGACACTGGGAGATGGCCGGCGTCGTGCTCGACGCACCGTTCCCGACGTTCCCTGATGGATTCCCGTCCCACGTGATCGGGGCGTTCGAACGCGGCATCGGCCGCGCGTCGATCGGCAACGTCGTGGCCTCGGGCACGGAGGTCATCGAGCGCTTCGGTGTCGAACATCTGCGAACGGGCGCGCCCATCGTGTACACGTCGGCCGACAGCGTGTTCCAGATCGCCGCGCACGAGGACGTGGTGCCCGTCGAGCAGTTGTATCGCTTCTGCGAGGTGGCGTTCGAGATCGTGAGCGAGGGCATGGGCGTCGGGCGCGTGATCGCACGTCCGTTCGTCGGCGCGCCGGGAGCGTTCACGCGCACCAGCCGTCGCCACGACTACGCGCTCGAACCACCGCACGAAACCGTGCTCGACCACCTCGTCGACGGCGGGCACTCCGTCGTGGCCGTCGGCAAGATCCGCGACCTCTTCGCGGGACGCGGCGTGACACGACACCTGCCCACGGTGTCCGACGATGACGGGATGGATCGGATCGACGAGGCGATGCACGACGTGCCGCGCGGCCTCATCTGGGCCAACCTCGTCGACTTCGACGCCGTGTACGGTCATCGGAACAACGTCGACGGATACGCGCGCAACCTCGAGCGCTTCGACGCGCGGCTCGCGGACCTGCTGCCGCACCTGCACGAACGCGACCTCCTGATCGTGACGGCCGACCACGGCAACGACCCGACCACGCCGAGCACCGACCATTCGCGAGAGTACGTCCCTCTGCTCGCCACCGGGGCGCAGGTGGCCGCCGGTGTCAGTCTGGGCACGCGGGAGACGTTTGCCGATCTGGGGCAGACCATCGCCGCCAATTTCGGCGTCACGCCGCTCCGCGACGGGACGAGCTTCCTCGACTCCCTGTCCGGTCAGCCGGCCGACGCACGGTTCTGATGCACACCATCCGCCAGCAACTCGAAACGCGCGAACACGTGATGCTCGCGCCGCAGGCCACGTTCAGCGACGGCTCGAAGGGGCGGGCCCGGTACGAGCCCGAAGACCCCATCCGGCCCGCCTTCCAGCGCGACCGCGATCGCGTGGTGCACTCGAAGGCGTTCCGGCGCCTCAAGCACAAGACGCAGGTCTTCTTCTCGCCCGCCGGCGATCACTACAGGACGCGGCTCACGCACACGCTCGAGGTGTCGCAGATCGCGCGCACGCTCGCCAAGGTGCTGCGCCTGCACGAGGAGCTCACGGAGGCGATCGCGCTGGCGCACGACCTCGGCCACACGCCGTTCGGGCACGCCGGCGAACGCGTGCTCGACGGGCTCGTGCCGGGCGGGTTCTCCCACGCCGATCAGAGCCTTCGCATCGTCGAGGTACTGGAACATGACGGCGAGGGACTCAACCTGACCTTCGAGGTCAGGCAGGGGATTTCCACGCATTCGAAGGGCAAGCACGGGATGCCGATCAACGTGCCGGCGGCCGAGCGCGCGGCGACGCTCGAAGCCCAGATCGCGCGCGTGGCCGACATCATCGCGTACGTGAACCACGACATCGACGATGCCGTGCGCGCCGGCGTGCTGAATCCGGCAGACCTGCCTGCCGGTCCTGTCGAGGTGCTGGGCCGGACGTCCTCGGCCCGCATCGGCGCGATGGTGACCGACGTGGTGGAGCAGAGCCTGGCCTGCGACCTCGACTCGCTTCGCATGAGCGAGCCGGCCCTGCAGGCCCTGCTGGACCTGCGGGCCTTCATGTTCGAGCACGTGTACGAGAACGACCTCGCCACGGCCGAGTTCGCCAAGGCGACCGGGATCCTGGGCGGTTTGTGGGAGAAGGTGCGGCTGGACCCGGCGCGGTGGCTTGACGCGGACACCATCGACAGGGAGGGGCTGGACGCCGCGGCTCGCGACTTCCTGGCCGGGATGACCGACAGGTACGCCATCCGCCTGTTCGAGGAGCTCTTCATCCCGCGACCCTGGATCGAGGTCTCGAACCGGTGAGATCTGCTATCCTTGCATGTTCGCGCGGGTCCGGTGGCCTGCGCTGAGCACGTCTGCCATGGTCATCGACATCACGACTCTGCCTGTCGGGCGCGTCCCCGTGGCGGCGGATATCCCGCCTGAAGCGCTCGACGTGCCGGCCGAGGACTTCGTGGTCAAGGTGCCCGTGCACGTGACAGGCGAGCTCGAGCGGGGCAGCGGGGCCTCGGTCCATCTGCGTGGGCGCGTGCAGGCGCAGCTGGCGTTGCCGTGTGCCCGTTGCGCCGAGCCGTTCGACTTCGCTGTCGACGCACCCGTGGACCTGCGGTTCGTCCCTGCCGTCGAAGACGCCCCGCCGAGCCGTCCGCGGCCCGCTGGTCGACCGCCGGCCGCCGCGCGCGCGACGTCGGCATCGACGGTGACGAAGATCTCGCTCGACGATGAGGACGAGGGCGGGTACGAGATGCAGGCCGACGACCCGTCGATCGTGTCGATCGACGAGCCGCGGATCGACCTGGCGCCTGTGGCGCGCGAGCAGTGTTATCTGGCGATGCCGATGAAGCCGCTGTGCCGGCCGGATTGCCAGGGGCTGTGTCCGGAGTGCGGGATCAACCGCAACGTGGGCACGTGCACGTGTGAGACGCAGTGGAGGGACCCGCGATTGGCGGGTCTCGAGTCCCTGCTGAAGGACGCGGACGGAGCAGCGCCGCGCGAGTAACCAGTCATGCCGAATCCCAAGCGACGCCATTCGAAGAGCCGTACGTCCAAGCGCCGTACGCACGACGCCCTCAAGGCCGTGGCCCTCGGGCCCTGCCCGCAGTGCAACGAGCTGAAGCCGCCCCACGTGGTGTGCACGCATTGCGGCCACTACCGTGGCCGTCAGGTGCGCCCGGCCGGCGAGGACGCCTGAGTTCACGCGGGGCCATGCCCGAGGGTGCCCGCTCACATGCCAGGCACCGCGGCGGAGGCGCATGACGCGCATCGCCGTTGATGCGATGGGAGGCGACGCCGCCCCTCGCAACGTGGTGCATGGCGCCGTGCTGGCCGCCAGCGAGGACGGCCTGTCGCTCACGCTCGTGGGGGCGCAGGCAATCCTCGAGGACGAGCTCTCCCGATTCCCGGAAGTCGACAGTCTCTCGATCCGCCTCATCGACGCTCCCGACGTCGTGGCCATGAGCGAGTCAGCACTCGCCGCCCGTCGCCGGAAGGCGGCGTCGGTGCGCGTGGCGGCTGAGGCCGTGGCGGCCGGCGAGGCAGAAGCGCTGTTCACCGCAGGCCACTCGGGTGCGGCGGTCTTCGCCGCGCGCGAGGCATTCGGACTGCTGCCGGGCATCGACAGGCCCGTCATCGCGGCCACGATTCCGACGCGTGAAGGCGTGGCGATTCTGGTCGACGCCGGCGCGACGGTCACGTGCCGACCGGAACATCTGGTGGAGTTCGCCCGCCTCGGATCCGCGTACGCATCGGCGGTGCTGGGTGTGGAACGCCCGCGCGTCGGGTTGTTGTCCAACGGCGAAGAACCGCGCAAGGGCACCAGCCTGGTACGTGACGCGCACGTGCGGTTGGCGGAGTCGGTCCTCGAGTTCGTCGGGAATCTCGACGCCTCGGAGGTGTTCACCGGCGCTGCCGACGTGATCGTGTGCGACGGTTTCACGGGCAACGTGGTGCTCAAGACCAGCGAAGGGCTGGTCGAGGCGATCGACGAACTGATGGCCGATGAACTGACGCGGTCGGTCACCGCGCAGGTAGGTGCCGTGCTCACGCGCGGGGCCCTGCGTCGGTTCCGGGCGCGCCTGGACTACGCCGAGTACGGGGGCGCCCCGCTGCTCGGCGTGAGACACGTGTGCGTGATCGGTCACGGGCGATCGACGCCGAAAGCGATTGCTGCCGGCGTGCGACTCACGGCGCGCTTCGCTCGTGAAGCGCGCCGTGGCACGACTCGAGAACGGACTGCTGGAGACGATGGCCCGCTGACCGCGGCCCGGACTGGACACGGCCAATGATTGCGTTCCTCTTCCCCGGACAGGGTTCACAGAGCGTCGGCATGGGCCGCGCGCTCGTCGAGGCGTTCCCCGAAGCGCGCGACGCGTTTGCCGAAGCCGATGCGGCGCTCGGCCGCTCCCTGAGCGGCCTCTGCTTCGACGGTCCCGAGGACCAGCTCACGCTCACCGAGAACACGCAGCCGGCCATCCTCGCCACGAGCATCGCGGCGTATCGCGTGCTGGCCGCGCGCGGGTTCGCACCGTCGTGGACGGCAGGCCATTCCCTCGGTGAGTACTCGGCGCACGTCGCGGCAGGCACGTTCGGGTTCGCAGACGCACTGCGCATCGTGTCGCATCGCGGCAGGTACATGCAGGAAGCCGTGCCCGTGGGCACGGGTGCCATGGCGGCCGTGCTCGGCCTCGACGCCGCGACCGTCCAGGCGGCGTGCGACGCGGCCGCGCAGGGCGAGGTCGTGAGCCCGGCCAACCTCAACGCGCCGGGGCAGGTGGTGATTGCGGGCGCCACGGCGGCCGTCGAGCGGGCAGGAACCGAAGCACGGGCCCGTGGTGCCAAACGCGTCATCGGCCTGAACGTGAGCGCACCGTTCCATTGCGCGCTGATGGCACCGGCGCAGGCGCGTCTCGAACCCGAGTTGCGGGCCCTTGCGGTGCAGGCGCCGCGCGTGCCGGTGGTGGCCAACGTGGATGCCCAGCCGAAGCGGGATGGGGCGTCGGCCATCGACGCGCTGGTGGCGCAGGTCTCCGGTGCGGTGCGCTGGGAGGACGTCATCGGGTATCTTGTGTCGGCTGGTGTGCGCGACTATGTTGAGGTGGGCCCGGGCACGGTGCTCGCCGGACTGGTGCGCAAGATCGACCGCGAGGCTCGCGTGGCGAGCTTCGGCGTTCCTGAACAACTCGCAGGCGTGGAGGCGCTCTTCGCAGCATCGTGAGGCTCGATCTCTCAGGCAGGGTAGCCATCGTCACTGGCGCGTCGCGCGGCATCGGCCGCCAGACGGCGCTGACGCTCGCCGGTGCGGGGGCGACGGTCGTGCTGACGTCGCGCGGCGACGCGGCCGAGGCCGTGGCGGCGGAGGTGTCGGCGGCCGGCGGTCAGGCCCTGGCGATCGCGGCAGACGTGGCTGACGCCGGCGCCGTGCAGCGCGTGATCGAGACCACCGTCGAACGGTTCGGGCGGATCGACGTGCTCGTGAACAACGCCGGCATCACGCGCGATCAGCTGCTGCTGCGCATGAAGCGCGACGACTGGGATGCCGTCATCGCGACGAACCTGACGGGCACGTTCCTCTGCACGCAGGCCGTGCTGAAGACGATGCTCAAGCAGCGGAGCGGACGGATCATCAGCATCAGCTCGGTGGTGGGCCAGAGCGGCAACCCCGGGCAGACCAATTACGCGGCGACCAAGGCCGGCATCATCGGCTTCTCGAAGGCGCTCGCACGTGAAGTCGCCTCGCGGTCCATCACGGTCAACGTGGTGGCCCCGGGGCTCATCGATACGGACATGACGCGGGACATCAGCTCGGATGCGCAGGCCACCTGGGCGTCGGCGATCCCGCTCGGTCGGTTGGGCACGCCGGAGGATGTAGCCGCGGCGGTGTGCTTCCTCGCATCAGATGCGGCTGGGTACATCACCGGGCAGGTGCTCGCCGTCAACGGCGGCATGTACGCCTGAGCAGGAGGAGTGTCAGATGTCGTCTGTGGCAGACAAGGTCAAGAGCATCATCGTGGAGCAGTTGGGAGTGGACGAGGAAGAGGTCACGCCTGACGCGTCCTTCGTCGACGATCTCGGTGCCGACTCGCTGGACGTGGTGGAGCTCGTGATGGCGTTCGAGGAGGAGTTCGGGGTCGAGATCCCGGACGACGACGCCGAGAAGATCACGCGCGTGCGCGAGGCCATCGCGTACATCGAGCAGCACGGCAAGGCCAAGAAGTAGGCACGGCCACACGGTACGGAAACCGGGGACGGAGGGGGAGTGTCCAGGCGAGTCGTCGTGTCGGGGGTCGGGCTGGTGTCGTCGGTCGGGTTGGGCACTGCCGCCAACTGGGACGCGTTGTGCGCGGCCCGTTCGGGCATCGGGCCCATCACCCACTTCGATGCCAGTGCGTTTTCGACGCGGATTGCCGGCGAGGTCCGGGGGTTCGATCCCCTGGCCTACGTGGAGAAGAAGGAGGTCAAGAAGATCGACCCCTTCATCCAGTACGCCATCGCGGCAAGCCAGTACGCCGTCGACGACGCGGCGCTCGTGGTGACGCCGGAGAACTCGTTCGACATCGGCGTGTACATCGCGTCGGGCATCGGCGGGTTCGGCACGATCGAGCGCGAGCACGAGGCGTACCTGAACGGCGGCCCGCGCAAGATCTCACCCTTCTTCATCCCGTCGGCGATCATCAACCTGGCCTCGGGCCAGGTGTCGATCCGCTTCGGGGCCCGCGGCCCCAACCAGTCCTCGTGTACGGCGTGCTCGGCGTCGGCGCACGCCATCGGCGACT
>CAYRAE010000066.1:0-12112 GCA_964422175.1 uncultured Luteitalea sp.
GCGATCGTCTCGCCGCACGCGAGGAGCTGATCCATCTCGCGTCCGCCAGGCTTGTCCGACACCTGACTGGCCATGGAGATCAGCTGATCGGTCGTCTTGCCCATCGCGGAGACGGCCACCACCATGTGGCGCGCTTCACGCCGGCACGCGATGATGCGGTCGGCCACGTTGCGGATATGGTCCGGCGTGGCCACCGAACTGCCGCCGTACTTCTGCACCAGCAGGTTCGCGCGATCGAAGCGGCTCATGCACGCCCCTCGACCGTCGCCGCGAGCGTGCCTGCCAGGTAGGCGTCCACGTCGTCGAGCGACCGCGTGATCGGCACGGCCTTCGCCACGCGATCGACCATGATGTCGGCCGTCTTGTAGCCATTGCCGGTGATGCAGACGACGATGGATTCGTCGCGCGGGATGCGGCCGTCGGCAATCAACTTGCGCGTGACGGCCACCGTGGTGCCGCCGGCAGGCTCGGTGAAGATGCCCTCTGTTTCGGCCAACAGATTGATGCCATCGAGAATCTCCTCGTCGGTGGCCATCTCACCCCATCCGCCCGATTCACGGAGCACCTCCAGCACCTGGAAGCCATCGGCCGGATTGCCGATCGCGATCGACTTGGCGATGGTGTTCGGCTTCACCGGATCGGGGTAGTCGAGTTCCTGATGCAGCGCTCGCACCACGGGTGCGGAGCCCTCCGCCTGCGCCCCGTACATGCGCGGCAGGTCGCCTTCGCCGAGACCGAGCTGGTGCATCTCCCGGAAGCCGCGGAAGACGCGCGGCAGGAGCGTTCCGCCCGCCACGGGCGTGATCACGTGCTGCGGGAACCGCCACCCGAGCTGCTCGACGATCTCGAACCCCATCGTCTTGGCACCTTCGGCGTAGTAGCTGCGCAGGTTGATGTTGGCAAACCCCCATCCGTGCTTGTCGGCCACCTGCGAGCACAGCCGGTTCACATCGTCGTAGTTGCCGCGCACGGCGAGGAGCGTGGGGTGATAGATCGCCGAGCCGAGCACCTTGTACGGCTCGAGGTCGTCGGGGATGAACACGAAGCAGCGGAGTCCGAGGCGCGCGGCGTGCGCCGCGACGCTGTTGCCCAGGTTACCCGTCGACGCGCAGGCGAATGTGGTGAACCCGAGCTCGAGCGCACGCGTCGCGGCCACCGACACCACGCGATCCTTGTACGAGAGCGTCGGGTGGTTGACGCCGTCATCCTTCACGTACAGCTCGCGCACGCCGAGGCGCTCGGCGAGGCGCGGCGCGGGAATCAGGGGTGTGAAGCCCGACCCGAACCCCGTCTTCGGTTCGCCGGTGATGGGCAGGAGTTCGCGGTAGCGCCACATGTTGCGCGGACGCGCGGCAATCGTTTCACGCGTGAAGGTGGCGCGCGCCTTGTCGTAGTCGTACACCGGCTCCAGTGGACCGAAGCACTGATCGCAGACGTAGGTGGCTTCCGCGGGAAACGCGGTGTGGCACACGTGACATTGCAGGCCGATGAGTGTTGACAGGTTCATGATTCCTTACCCGTGCGACACGATGACGGGCACCGGCCTCGCGGGCTGGTGCGCGTCGAGCACGCGAATGGCGACATCCGGATCGATCGAGGCGTACACGCCACGGAGGGCGGCGAGTACCGGGGCCGGATCGCCCGTGACGCAGACGGCGACAGACGGTCCTGCGCCGGAGAGGAACGCCCCGAGCATGCCTGGGGCGTCGAGGGCCAGGACCTCGGCGAGGCCGGGGACGAGACGGAGACGATAGGGCTGGTGCAGGCGATCGACGAAGGCCTCTCGCAGGACGTCCAGCCGTCCTGTCGCGACGGCCTGCATCAGGAGGGCCACGCGCTGCACGTTGTGGACGGCATCCTGCCGCGACACGTGCTCCGGGAGCACGGCGCGCGCCGTCCTGGTCGGCAGGGCGAGCGACGGTGTCGCGACGACGAGGCGCACATCGTCGGGCCAGTGCGACGCCACGGCCCTGACATGCCCGCGCGCGTCGACGCATCCGGCGACGAGACCGCCCAGCACGGAGGCCGAGATGTTGTCCGGGTGGCCCTCGATGGCGCTGAGGACGTCGATCAACACCTGATCGGTGACGTCGTTCAGCACGAGCGCGGCAAGGCGCCCGCCGGCCACGAGCGCGGCCGCGCTGCTGCCGAGACCCGCACACGGCGGGATGTCGCAGGCGACGTCAACGTCGATCGACGGCACGTCGCTGGCGTGCAGGGCCTGACAGATCGCGCGGAATCCCGTCACGATCAAGTTGTCTCCCGGCGGCACGGGGCCGGCGAACGTGCAGCGCAGGTCGCCGCCGCCATCCTGCGTGATCGTCGAAACGTCGACGCGCAGGTACAACCCGAGGGCGAGACCGAGCGCATCGAAGCCCGGGCCCAGGTTCGACGTCGACGCCGGGATTGCCATCGACGCGAGTGGACGCGGCGTGTTCATGCGAGTACCGGCAGGCACAGCGGCGGCGTGACGTGGAAGGGCAGCGTCTCGATCTCGCGCAGCGCGTCAGCCATGGCGCGCGTGCTGCACGACTCCAGCGTGATCACGAAGGGCAGGCGATCCTTGCTGCCACCCGGCTCCTGCAGTACCGCGTCGATGTTGATCGCGTGGCGCGAGAACACCGATGCCAGGCTCGCGATGATGCCGGGCTGATCGCGTACCACGAGACGCAGATAGAAGGGCGCCACCTGCAGGTCGGTCACCGACGCCGGGGCCGTGGTCGCGGGCCAGACGGCGGGCGCGCCACCCGCCCGACGCGCCAGGGCGAGCAGGTCAGAGACGATGGCGACCGCAGTGGGGAAGCCGCCGGCGCCGTACCCGGCAAAGGTCGTTTCGCGGCCGTACGCACCGCCGGCGACGATCAGATTCTGGCTCCCGATCACGCGCGCGAGCGGCGACGTCAACGGCACGAGGGCCGGACCGACGCGCGCTTCCACCTGACCGTCGACGATCGACACGCGCGAGACCTGCCTGATGGTCCCCTGCAGCCGCCGCGCGTAGACGAAATCATCGTCGCTGATGGTGCGGATCGATGCGCACGGGACGTCCGCCGGTGCGATGTCGAGGCCCAGGCCCACACGCGCGAGGATGCACAGCTTGGCGCGGGCATCGTACCCATCGAGGTCGTCGGTGGGATCGGCTTCGGCGAACCCGAGCTCCTGGGCTTCCTTCAACGCGGCGTCGAAGGCGAGGCCCGCCGACTCCATGCGCGTCAGGATGTAGTTGCAGGTGCCGTTGAGGATGCCGGAGACGGTGGTGAGCCGATCGGCGGCGATGCCTTCGCGCAATCCGCGGACGACAGGGATGCCGCCACCCACGGCCGCCTCGAACAGGAGTTCGACGCCACGCGCGGCGGCGCGCGTGAGCAGCGCCTGTCCGTGCGTCGCGATCAATTGCTTGTTGGCCGTGACGATCGGCCGCCCCGCGTCGATCGCGCGCTCGTGCCAGCTGCGCGCCGGATCCAGGCCGCCGACCACTTCCACGATCACGTCCACGTCGGCGTCGAACACGTCGTCGACACGATCGGTCCAGACCACCGAGTCGGGCACCCAGTCCACGCGCTTGCGAGCGACGTTCCTGTTGAAGATGTGCGAGAGGGTGAGCAGACCGTCGCCGCGTTCGACCAGAAGGCGGGCAACGGCCTGACCGACGGTGCCGAACCCGAGCAGTCCTACGGACAAAGCCATCGGCGGAATTTTACATGTGATGCCCACATCCGCATGGATGGATGACCGTCGTATGACAGGGACGAATGGCGTGGCTCACGCGTGGACGTCGGGACCGATCCTGTCGCGTCCTGGCGGCGGGATCACGCGCAGTCTGGGCTTCACGCGCTCGAAGGAGGCAAGCACTTCCTGCACGGCACGCGGCACCCGGTTGGCCCGCACGTACACCCAGCCCGTTTCGCGAATGAGTGTCTGTCCGGTGATGCGCGCGCAGAAGAACTGTCCCGAGGCGACCTCGCGCGCCACGCTCTGGTACGAGATGATCGAGAGGCCGAGCCCGGCGCGCACGAGCGCCTTGATGATCTCGACGTTCTCGGTCTCGGTGACGATCTGCGGCGCGATCTGGTTGCGCAGGAAGAACTCGTCGACGACGCGGCGTGTGTTCGAGCCCGTCTCGAACAGCACGAACGGCTGGTCGCGCAGATCGGCGGGCGTGACGCGCGCGCGTGCCGCCAGCGGATGGTTCGGCGCCGTGACGACGAGCAGTTCCTCCTGCAGCGCCGGTACAGTCACGAGCTCCGGATCGTTGATGGGCAGCGTCAGGAGTGCCACGTCGGACAGCCCCGATCGCAACCCGGCGATGCACTTGTCGGTGGCCCCGGCCGTGATCTTGATGTCCGCGTCCGGGTGATGCCTGCGGAAGTCGCGCAGCAGGGACGGGAAGACATACAGGCTGACGGTCATGCCGCCGGCCAGCCGAACGGGACCGATGAGCGACGCCTGCGTATCGGTGATGCGCGCGACGGTGTCCTTGAGGTCCTGGAAGACGCGATGGCTCAGTTGGAGCAGCGCTTCGCCGGCGGGTGTGATCCTGACGCGCCGGCCGACACGGAGGAAGACCGCCTCGTTCAGTTCGTCCTCGAGGAGAAGGACCTGGCGGCTGATGGCGGACTGGGAAACGCCGAGCTTCTGTCCTGCTGCGGTGAAGGAGCCGGTCTCGACGATGGCTCTGATGATTTCGAGCTGACGGAGGTCCATGACGTCACGTCGTCGCCAGCCGATCCTCCGGGGCCAGCGGGGCGCGTCCGGAGGGTATCACGCGGGTGAGGGCTCAGCGTGCCGCCACACGCAGACTCGCCGCGGCGCGTGCGGCGGCGGGTGGTGCCGTCCGTCGTTGGCGACGCGCCATCACGGCATGATTGCGCCGATGACTGGCATCGGCACACGTCGTGGCCTTCTCTTCGATGTAGCTCACCACGCTGATGGTGCCGGCATCCCGATAGTGACCGACCACACATCCGCAGGTGAGAGTCTCGAACCCCAGCAGCTTGACGATGCTCATGGCGTGATCCTTGGTGCCCGGTGCGTCAGTCGCGTCATCGCGACGTCCAACTTTTCTTAAGCACGTTCCGTGCCGGATATCGTGTCTTGTCGCGCAGCCAGCTAAACTGCTGGATTGGCTGTCATTTTAGACATCGTGCCACAGCAGAGCGGTGGAACATGTCGTTCTGACGCCAGTCGATTGACGAAAGTCGTCCGATAAACTTCACAAATCCGGATGTGCCCTGCGAAAACTTGAACTGCTTGTCGTCGCGGCGTGGCTTCGCATATACCTGTCAAGCGAGGCGGGACACATGACGGTGAGACGACAGATCGCGATCTGGACCGCGGCGCTGGGCCTGTCCATGGCGACAGCCGCGTCGGCGCAGCAGGGGGCGGCGGACATCGGGCCCCGGTTGATGCAGGTGCCGGCCGTGGCAGCGGCGACACAGGCGGCCGACAGGCTCGAACCGTGGGTCATCGAGCAGCAGGTCGCGCTCTGTGAGGTCGAGGCTCCACCGTTCAAGGAGGAGGCTCGCGGCAAGGTGTATCGCGATGCCTTTGCGAAACTGGGCCTGTCGCGCGTCCGCATCGATGCGGTGGGCAACGTGATCGGCGAGCGGCCGGGCTCCGCGACTGGTCCGCACGTGGTCATCAGCGCGCACCTCGACACCGTCTTTCCGCCCGGGACGCCCGTGAAGGTGACGCGCAAGGGCAGTGTGCTCCACGGGCCGGGCATCAGCGACGATTGCCGTGGGCTGGCCGTGGTCCTCGGCGTGATCAGGGCCCTGCAGGACGAGAAGGTCAGCACGCCCGGGCGAATCACGTTCGTCGGAACCGTCGGCGAGGAAGGACTCGGCGATCTCCGCGGCGTGAAACACCTGTTCGGCCCCGAGGGGCTGCGCGGGATCGACAGGTTCGTCTCGATCGACGGCTCCGGCTTCGGCATCACCAATGGTGGCGTGGGCAGCAAGCGCTACCGCGTGACGTTCAAGGGACCGGGCGGTCACAGTTACGGCGCCTTCGGCATGCCCAATCCACTGCACGCGCTGGGCCGTGCCGTGGCCGCCATCGCGGAGCTCGAGGTGTCGACCTCTCCGAAGACGACGTTCAACGTCGGTCGCGTCGGCGGTGGGACGTCGGTCAACTCGATCCCGTTCGAGGCGTGGATCGAGATCGACCTGCGATCGGAACAGCCCGAGCCGCTGGCCGAGCTCGATGCGCGCGTGCGCAAGGCCATCGAGGGGGCCGTTGCTGCCGAGAATGCGCGCTGGCGGCACACGGCGACCGTGACGGCCGACGTGGAGCTGGTGGGAGACCGACCAGCTGGCCGGACGCCCGACACGTCAGACATTGTGCAGGCCGCGACGTCGGTGCTGCGGACCGTGGGGCGTCCCGCCTCCCTCCATATCTCGTCCACCGACAGCAACGTTGCCATGGCGCGCGGTGTGCCGGCGATCACGATCGGCGGGGGAGGGACCGGATCGGCCAGTCATTCCCTGCAGGAATCGTTCGACGTGACGGGTGGCGCCGACGGTCTGCGGCAGGCGATTCTGTTGACCGTCGCGCTCGCGCAACCCTGATGGGCGCCGGCGAAACCCCGTCTCCCGCAGCTCCGGATCACCATGCCACCGGAAGCGGGCACGATATTCGCTTTGAACTTCGCAAGTGCTTGCAGTACAAGACCATTGTAAAGACGATCCGTTGCGCCGCCGATTGACCCCATCAACGGCTCTGTCGTCGCCGAGGACTCACGGAATGCTCCAGTTCGCCCGTCCCCGATCGCTGCGTGCGGTCCTGCTGTTCGCCCTGTCGTTGGGCTTTGTCGCGTCGCCGGCCGTGAGCCTGGTCGAGGCGAAGGCCACGCGTTCGGGCAAGACGACACGCGCGACCACGCAGAAAAAGACGAGCACGGCGAGCCGGTCCACCAAGAGCACTCCGAAGGCCAAGGCCGCCACGAAGCGGGCCACGCCCGCCAGCACGACTCCGCGCTACTCGGCGTCGAAGGCCCGGCAGCGCCGCCTCGCGATGGCCCGCGCCCGCCAGGCGGCCTACGCGCGCCAGCTCAAGGAAGTCCAGACGCCGCAGTTCAAGGCCGACGCGGACGGGCAGCTCGTGCCCGATATTCGCGCCGGCGCGGCGATCGTCTACAACCCGACCACGCACGAAGTGCTCTACGAGAGCAACGCGCAGACGCCGCGGTCCATCGCCAGCATCACCAAGGTGATGACGGCTGTGGCGTTCCTCGAGAACGAGATCGACCTGACGCGCGAAGTGGTCGTCCATGACGAGGACGTGCGCGCCGCATCGACCACGTACCTGCGGCGGGGCGACCGCGTCAGCGTCAACCAGCTGCTCCACCTGCTGCTCATCGGATCGGACAACGTAGCGGCGCGCACGCTCGCGCGCGCGTCGATTTACGGCCCGATCGGCTTCATCGAGCGCATGAACCAGAAGGCCGCCGAACTCGGGCTGACGCGGACGCGCTATGCCGATCCGTCAGGGCTGTATGCCGACAACATGTCGTCGGCCTTCGACATGGCGCGGCTCATCTCCTTTGCGTCGGGAGACGAACGCCTCGCGACCATCATGCGGACGAAGCAGTACGAGTTCTCGTCGCCCCGCCGCACGGTGACGCTGCACAACACCAATCACCTGGTGGGGTCCGACGTGGACGTGCGCGGCGGCAAGACAGGCTTCATCTCGAAGTCCGGCTACTGCCTGGCCACCCTGCTGCGCCTGCCGCAGGGGGATCAGGTGGCGGTCGTGGTGCTCGGCGCCAAGAGCAACCCGGCCCGGTTCTGGGAGACGCGGCACCTGTTCAACTGGCTGGCCTCGAGGACCCCCTCGCTCCTCGCGACGCAGGCCTCAGACCAGCAGGAATAGCGACAGGGCAGGGCGGAACGGTCCGCCCGACCGTCCGGCAGGGGTGCGCTACACTCATTCGTGGCGCGCCGCCCGTGGGTCTCCCCGCGGCGCTTCCTGTCCATGGCCAAAGCTCCCCGCTCCCCGAAGACTCCCTCTCCCGACCCGACACCCCAGACGCCCCAACTCGATCCCGCATCGGATGGCGTCACCTCTCCGGCTGTGCCGGAGGCGGTTGGACCCGTTGCTGCAGGCGCCGCGCCGGCACCCGCTCGTCGCCGTACGGTCAAGAAGGCCGCCGTCAAGACACCCGCCGTCTCGAAGAAGGCGCCGGCGCCGAAGCCCGCAGCCGAGAAGCCTGCCGCAGTGAAGAAGCCTGCCGCGGCGAAGAAGCCCGCCGTCAAGCGGGCGGCCACGCTGAAGGACGCCGTCAAGGCCGCGGCTCCGGTTCCTGCCTCGACGCCTGCCCCGTCGGCGCCGGAGGTGGAGGCGGTCACGACCAGGTCGGCTGCGCCTGCGTCCCTGCGCATCCTGATGGTGGCGAGCGAAGCCGTACCGTTCGCCAAGACGGGCGGTCTCGCAGACGTCGCCGCGGCCCTGCCGAAGGCGCTCGGCGAACTGGGGCACGACGTCACGGTGGTGATGCCTCGCTATCGGGGCATCGCGGTGCAGGGGGCCCCGACCACGAGCTTCGGTGTGTCCATGGGCGGGCACACCTACAAGGCCGACGTGTTCGTGCAGGAGACGAGCCCCGGCGTGCGCGTGGCGCTCGTCGATCACCCGGCGTTCTTCGATCGCGACGCGCTGTACGGCCTCGGCAGCCACGACTACGGCGACAACCCGCGTCGCTTCGGATTCCTGTGTCTCGCCGCGCTGGAGTTCATGCGCGCCGAAGGCACGCGCGTCGACGTCGTGCACGCGCACGACTGGCAGGGTGGTCTCGCCCCCGTGTACGTCAGGACGCGGTACGCGGCAGATCCCGTCCTGGGGTCGGCGGCGACGATCTTCACGATCCACAACATCGCCTATCCGGGCAACTGCGCGTCGGAATGGCTGCCGCAGCTCGGTCTGAGCTGGGAGCTGTTCACGTCTGACGGGCTCGAGTACTGGCTGCACCTCAGCCTGCTCAAGGCCGGCATCATGTTCTCGGACCTGGTCACGACAGTCAGCCCCCGGTACGCGCGTGAGCTCATGACGCGCGAGTTCGCCTTCGGCTTCGAAGGCATCCTCCAGCACCGCTCCGCCGACCTCGTCGGCATCGTCAATGGCATCGACGATGGGGTGTGGAACCCAGCGACGGACAAGTACCTGCCGGCCAGCTACACGGCCGATGACGTGTCGGGCAAGATGGCCGCCAAGCGCGCTCTGCTCGAGGCGTACGGGCTGCCCGGGGGGGACGAGGGCCTGCGCCGACCGGTCATCGCGATGATCTCGCGCATGGTCGACCAGAAGGGGCTCGACATGATTGCGTCGGTGCGCGAGCAGCTGCCGCACATCGGCGCAAGCTTCGTCATCCTCGGGACGGGTGAGCCCTGGTACGAAGAGATGTGGCGGTCGCTGGCGCGTCGCTTCCCGGACCGGATCGGTGTCCGTATCGGCTTCGACGAACCGCTGTCGCACCTCATCGAAGCGGGTGCCGACCTCTTCATGATGCCGTCGCGGTTCGAGCCGTGTGGCCTCAATCAGATGTACAGCTCGAGGTATGGCACACTACCAGTAGTGCGTGCGACGGGTGGGCTGGACGATACTGTCCAGAACTACGATCCCGTCACCGGGACCGGGACGGGCTTCAAGTTCCACGACGCCAGCGGGGAGGCCCTCCTCGGGACGCTTCGCTGGGCGTTGCACGTCTACCACAACGATCCCGACCGCTGGCGCGCGTTGCAGCGGGCGGGGATGGCGATGGATTTCTCCTGGAACGCGTCGGCGCGGGCGTACCTCGACGCGTACGATCGCGCCCGGATGCAGGCGGCGCGTCGGCAGGGCACGTCGGCCTGACGCGTCGACGAGAGACGAGGACGAACGAATGGCTTCCGACAAGGTACAGACGCTGACCGACGGCAACTTCACGCAGGTGCTCGGCGGGACGGCACAACCGGTGCTGGTGGATTTCTGGGCGGAGTGGTGCGGCCCCTGCCGCATGCTCGCGCCGACCATCGACGCGCTGGCCGAGGAGCTCGACGGCAAGGCGGTGATCGCCAAGCTCGACGTGGACTCGAACCCCAACGTGCCCGGCCACTTCGGCGTGCGGTCGATTCCCGCGCTGCTGGTGTTCAAGGGCGGGCAGCTCGTCGATCAGACGATCGGCGTGCAGTCCAAGGACGCCCTGAAGCGGCTGCTCGAACGCCACATGTAAGGTGACGCTTCCCCATGACTGACGATGTCCGCAACGTGGTGATCATCGGGTCGGGCCCGGCGGGCCTGACGGCGGCGCTGTACACGGCGCGCGCCAACCTGCACCCGCTCGTGATCGAAGGGTTGCAGCCGGGCGGTCAGCTCACGATCACGACCCTGGTCGAGAACTGGCCGGGATTCCGCGACGGCGTGATGGGCCCGCAGCTCATGACCGACATGCGCGAGCAGGCCGAGCGCGTGGGCACGTCGTTCCTGACGGGGCTGGTGGAGCGCGTCGACTTCACGGCGCGTCCGTTCACCCTGACGATGGACGGCGGCGAGGTCATTCGTGCGCTCACCGTCATCGTCGCGACGGGCGCCTCGGCGAAGCTGCTCGGGTTGCCGTCGGAGATGAAGCTGATGGGGCGTGGCGTCAGCACGTGCGCCACCTGCGACGGGTTCTTCTTCCGCAACAGGCCGATCGCGATCGTCGGCGGGGGAGACACGGCGCTCGAAGAGGCGCTCTACCTGGCGAAACTCGCCTCGCACGTCACGGTGATTCACCGCCGAGACACGCTGCGCGCGTCGAAGATCATGCAGGACAAGGCGTTCGCGAACCCGAAGATCACGTTCCGCTGGAACACCACGGTGGAAGAGATCGTGGCCGACGAGCGTGGCGACGTGAACGGCGCCGTGCTGCGCGACGTGCACACCGGTGCCATCGAGACGCTTGCCGTCGACGGTGTGTTCGTGGCGATCGGACACACGCCGAACACGTCGATCTTCAAGGGCCAGCTCGACATGGACGAGAGCGGGTACCTGCAGACGACGGGGACGCGGACCAACGTGCCCGGGGTGTTCGCCGCGGGCGACGTGCAGGACCAGGTGTATCGTCAGGCGATCACGTCGGCGGGCACGGGCTGCATGGCCGCAATGGACGCCGAGCGCTGGCTGGAGCATGGTGCCGCCGCGCACGACGTCGAGGCCGCGCACGCCACGGCGTGAGGGCGATTCACCCTTTCGCGATCCACCCGCCGCCGATGACCTCGTCGCCGTCGTAGAAGACGGCGGCCTGGCCCGGCGTGATCGCGTACTGCGGCGCGTCGAATTCGACGGCGGCGCGGCCGTCGCCCAACGCCCGCACCGACGCGGGCGCCGCCGGATGGCGGTGCCGGATCTGCGCGCTGGCGCGGATGGCTGCGTCGGGCGCGCGACCTGACACCCAGTTCACCTCGTCGACCGTGCAGTGTCGCCCTTCGAGCGCGCTGCGTGGCCCCACCACCACTTCGCTCGTCCCCGCGTCGATCGCCACGACGTACAGCGGCACGCCTACGGCGAGGCGCAGGCCTTTGCGCTGACCGACGGTGAAGTGATGGACGCCCGTGTGCGTGCCGAGCGCGCGCCCCTCCACGTCGACGATGCGGCCGGGGGGCGGCGTGCGATCGCCGGCCGCGCGCGCCACGAACGCCGCCTGATCGCCATCGGGGACGAAGCAGATTTCCTGCGAATCCGGCTTGGCGGCCACGGGCAGGCCGCGCGACGAGGCGTAAGCTCGTACTGACGTCTTGTCCATGTGGCCCACGGGGAAGCTCGCTCGCGCGAGTTGCTCCTGCGTCAGTGAGAACAGGAAATACGACTGGTCCTTCGCGTGGTCCGCGCCGCGCAGCAGGTGCCACCGCCCGTCATCGTCCTGGCGCGACTGCACGTAGTGGCCGGTTGCGAGCCGGTCGGCCTCCAGCGCCTCGACGCGATCGAGCAGCGTGACGAACTTCACCTCGCTGTTGCAGCGCGTGCAGGGAATGGGCGTGCGCCCCGCGACATAGTCGTCGACGAAGGGCGTCACGACCTGCGCGTGGAAGTGCGACTCGAAGTTGACGATGTAGTGCGGGATGCCGAGGCGCGAGGCCACGCGCCGCGCATCGTGCAG
>CAYRAE010000067.1:0-12041 GCA_964422175.1 uncultured Luteitalea sp.
GCGCCCCATCGTGGCGCATCTCGAAGCCCTTGAGGCGCCGGAATGCGTGCACGAGCGTCTCCTGGACCAGATCTTCAGTTTCGAGCAGATCTCTCGCGTATTGCGGCAGCCGTCCGCGCGCCCACCGCCGGAGAGGCGGCAAGTATCGGCTGAAGAGCAGGTCGACGGCTTCCGCGTCGCCCTGTTGGGCGCGGGTCAACAACTCGACCGTCGCGTCCAGCGCAGGGTCGTTGTCGAAGGCCTCATCGTCGGTCGGGGGGGTACCGGGCGAATCAGTCATGGTGCAAAGAGGGTGGACCGCCGGCCGCGAGTGCGCGGATGCCCTCCCGATCTAGTCGGTAGGTCTGCCATTCGTCAAGCGGAAACGCTCCGAGCTGACGATAGATCCTGATGGCCGGCTCGTTCCACGTGAGCACGGCCCACTCGAGCCGCCCGCAGTTGCGCGCTTCGGCAATCGTGGCGAGCACCCGGAGGAGCGCGCGGCCAACGCCACGCCCACGCGCGGCGGGCACGACGAACAGGTCCTCCAGATGGATCCCGGGACGCGCGAGAAACGTGGAATACGTGTGGAAATACAGCGCGAACCCGACATCGGCGCCTCCCTGCGAGGCGATGAGCACCTCGGCGGCGGGATGCGTACCGAAGAGCGTCTTCTCGATCGCCGGTGCCGTTGCCTCCACCTCGTGCCGCAACCGCTCGTAGTCGGCCAGCTGTTCGATGAAGGCGAGGATGACGGGCACGTCGGCCTTCGTCGCAGTGCGGATACACAGATCGGTTGGCGAGGGCGAGTCTGTCACGGCGGTACGTTCGGATCGGAAGGCAGGCGGAGCCCGCGCGTCGCGGGCACCATACTACAATCCGCTCATGAGCGCGGCCTGCACGATCGGACCGACACGATGAGTACGTCGACGGCCACCACACGCGGCATACGCGTCAGCGTCGACGCACGCTTCTCGGCCGAGCACTCGACGCCCGAGCGTCAGCACTGGTTCTTCCTCTACACGATTCGGATCGAGAACGTCGGCGATCTCACCGTTCAGTTGCAGCGGCGCCACTGGATCATCACCGACAGCGACGGACGCGTGGAGGAAGTGCGTGGTCCCGGCGTCGTCGGTGAGCAGCCGGTCCTGATGCCCGGGGATGCGTTCGAGTACACGTCGGGATGTCCGCTCACCACGCCGCTCGGATCGATGGTGGGGACCTATCAGATGGCCACGCCCACCGGCGAGACGTTCGATGTCGAGATCGCGAAGTTCGACCTGCGCGGGCCCTTCACGGTTCATTGAGTGGTCAGGCCGGGCCCGGAGAGCCGGCACTACCGGTTGCGCCTGACGTCGCCTCAGGTCCCAGCGGGTGCACGGCGATGGCGTATTCCTCGACCACGCGGCCAGAGATGAGATGTTCCTGGATGATGCGCTCCAGGACGGGCGGGTCGCAGGCGGCGTACCACACGCCTTCCGGATAGACGACTGCCACGGGCCCGCCCACGCAGATCCGCAGGCAGCTCGCCTTCGTGCGGGCCACACCACCCTGGTCGGCCAGGCCCAGTTCCACGAGACGCCGCTTGAGGTAGTCCCACGCGACGATCGACCGTTCCCTGTCGCAGCACTTCGGCTTGGCGGCGTCGGTGCAGAGGAGGATGTGCCGTCGCGTGGCGGGCAGGCCGATCGCGTCGGCCTTGTGGCGCTGCGCCTCGAGGACGCGCGAGGGCACGCCGGCCGCCTCGGGCCAGTACGTCATCAGTGCAGCACGGCGCCCGTGACGCGCACCCAGTAGATCTTCTCGGTGGGTGTCGCGGCGGCAGGCTTGCCGATGGTGTCGTCGGACTTGCCGTGCGCGGCGTGGGTGGCCGCTTCGATCGGTTCGAACCGGCCCTGCGCCGACACCTTGCGTCCCGGTGCGTCCTGGGGGAATACGATCACGCCGTCTTCGGCCTTGAAGCGGACGCCGCGACCGGTCGCCGGATCGGCGATCTCGATCCAGCAGCCCATCATCTGGCAGACCTTCGTGACGACCCCGTCGACGCGCACGGTCTTGCCGACGTGCGTGTCCGGTGCCTCGAGCAGCGAGGCGATCGGCACGGCGCGCGTCAGCGTCACGCCGTCGCCATAGGTCTTCCCCTCCGGCTCTTCGGCGCGAGCCGGCCCGCCAGTCAGCATGACCCCGAGACCGAGCATGAATACGAGGGAACGATACGCGTTCGTCATCCTGCGATCTTTCGCCTGCGCGCAGGCATCGTCAACAGAAATCCTCCGCGCTGGCCGTTCAGGCGTGCGTGGCTGTCGGAGCGTCGACACGTCGCGCAGACATGGCACTGCCGGCAGGGCCGGCTCTCCCGAGACCCGCCGCTTCGCAATTCGCCATGGACTCTGCGTCTGACGCCCTGTTCTGCCCGATACGTCTTAAGTCGGCCGATCGGCGAGGGGCATGAACCCGGGGCCGCACTGGTCCACGGCTCGTCTGGCACCGGCCTTGCTGCTCTGACTGGCAGTCACATTGGGGGCCGGCGCTCCCGGGAGGCACGAGAGACCATGAGTACAGTGCAGGCCACGTCGGCCACCGCAGTCCAGGATCTGGCGTCGAGCCTGATCAAATCATTCGACGCCAATGGCGACGGGCAGCTGGCGCAGGACGAGTTCGGCGCGTTCCTGTCGCAGTTGATGAACGGCATCAAGACCGCGAGCGGGACGCTGGCGGCCTCGACGCAGACGGGCACCGGGCTGCAGACCCTCTCGAAGGGGACGCTGCGGCGCGAGCTGTTCGAGGGCTTCAACTTCGATCGCGAGCAGAACGTCGAGAAGTCCGCCAAGGACGCGTTCGCCAGCATCGCCAGCGGCGTGGGCAGCGTACCGTCGACCAAGCCGGAGGCCGAGAGCTGGTTCAACGCCAACATCAAGTCGGGCATGGAAGCCCTCGGTCACAAGATCGACTGGGTGCAGGGCGACAAGTTCCAGTTCACCAACTGGCAGGGTTCATGGGTGGTGGACTTCGTGCGCGGCGCCGACGGTCCGAATCCGGCGCTCACGTGGCTGGCCGACCCGGCCGGCGCGCAGTTCACATAGGCGACACCATTGCCAGGGGCTCACCTGTCCGTAGCCCAGAGGGCGACGGCGGCAGTCCCTGGCCTCCCCACGAAATCCCGGATGCCGCGATGCCGGGAATGTCGGCGCGCACCCTACGCGCGGTCGGTCAGCATCTCGCGCAGACAGACTTCGGCGCGGGCGTACTCCTCGATCACGGCATCGGCCAGCGCCTCGAGCGTCTCGACCGATGCGCGTTGATGGCCCGCCTCTTCGAGGGCAGCGGCCTGCGCCTGTAGCGCCACGGCGCCGATGTTGCCCGCACTTCCCTTCACCGAGTGCGCCGCGCGCGTCACATCTGCGACAGCGAGCGGACGGGTCTCGAGCACACGCAGCCGGTCCGGCGTGTCGCGCAGGAACAACTCGACGAGCTCCGACACGAGATCCGGCTCGCCGGGCGCCTGCAACTCGGCCAGCATCTCCAGTACGTCCTTGTCGATCGGTGAGGCGAAGGGCACGAGGTCTGTCCTCGGCTATCTTATGCCGCGGTGCGCGACGCCCGCACGTCGCGCAGTTGGCAGTCGACCCGCCGGAACTCGGCTTCGATCTCGGCGACGAGCATGCGCAAGGTGTGCTCCGGCTGCCCTTCCTCAGCCGCGGCCTCCAGACGCGCGGCGAGCGCCTGGAGACCCGACGCGCCGAGGTTTCCCGCACTGCCCTTGATCGAGTGCGCGACACGCGCCGTCGAGGGCGCGTCGATCGGTGCGCCGGCGAGGTCGGTCAGGCGTGCGGAAGTCTCCTGCAGGAACAGGGTGATGAGCTCGACGAGCAGGTCGGGCTCGCCGTCTTCCTGCAGTGACGCGAGCATGTCGAGCACGAGTGGATCCACGGGCTGGATCGTGGCTGATGTCGGTTTCATATGGACCTCTCCCTCCTGGCGGCTGCCGACCGTTGTCGAGCCCTGCATCGCGTGTCGTGCCGGGCGCGGCACGGCGTACAGGCGTGCGGTGACATGGACGTCACCGGTGTCCGACGCGAGCGACACATGAAGACCGCGAGGTGCGTTGTCGGGATCGACGCCGTGCGTGACGACAACTTTGCCCAGTTCGACAACCTCATGACGCTGCTGAAGCGTCGACTGGAGTCGTCGTGCGACGGCGGTGGCCATCGTGCCGAGGGCGGCAGCCACGTCTGCGTCGGTGACCGCCTGACCCGCATGGAGATACGGGGCCGTCATCCTCGCGCTGACCTGACGCGCGGCCGCAATCGCGACTTCGACGTCCGACGGACCGCGCGGAACTCGCAGCACCACACGCGCGACATCGGGCCGGTTCACCGCCGTCATGCCGTCCACAGCACGCAGGCTGAACCCGAATGTCATCGCGAGGAACTGTTGCGTGGTCCTCACCAGCTGGGCTCTCAACTCGGGACGTGCGGAGAGCACCTGATCCAGCGGCCTGGTGTCACCCGTGCCCGTGGCGCACGATTCGACGGGCAGCGTGTCGAGGATGTCCTGGACGCGTTCGGCGACGTCGTACGGGCGTTGCGGCTTGGCGAGATACGCGGTGATGCCGTGACCCGCGAGCTGCCTGATCTTCTGCTCGTCGCGCACGGCAGACAGGACCAGGACAGGCAGATGCCGGCACGTCGGCATGCGACGCAGCGCTTCGAGCATCTCGATGCCGTTCATGAGCGGCATCAACACGTCGAGGACGACGAGATGGAAAGGATGGCGTCCGAGCAGGTGCAGGGCTTCGAGCCCGTGGGTCGCTTCGAACACCGAGCAGCCGACGTGCTTGCGAAGCACCGTCGCCAGCGGCAGGCGCGCGTTCGCCTGATCGTCGACGACGAGTACCTTCATGCCCGCGTAGCGTTCGCGCGCGCCGGGCAGCGACACCGTATCCGTGGTCACGATCACGGAATCGGCATGCCCCGAAACGGCCTTCAATGTGTGGCTGACGGCGTCGCGGCGGATGTCGCGGGCCGCGCGGTGGCCTGCGCGGGAAGCGCCATGCCACCGGGTACGGCCGTGGTATCGGCGGCGGCCTTCACGGGGGCTCGGTTCTGCACGACGATCGACACGCGTCTGTTGCGCGGATTGGCCGGCGCGTCGGGCGTCCGGAGGATCGTGTCCGCGAATCCGCGCACGCCCTTCACGTGCGTGGGTGGCAGTCCCGCTTCCTCCATGATGCGGCGCGCGGCGTTGGCGCGATCGGCCGAGAGCTCCCAGTTGGTGTAGGACCTGTCGCGCCCGTACGGCGTGGCATCGGTGTGTCCTTCGACGGCGATCGACTGCGGCAGCGGGGCCAGTTCCTTCGCGATCACCTGCAACACCTGGCGCGTGGGTCCCTTGACGTGCGCGCTGCCCGAGTCGAAGAACGTCTCCTGCCCGCCCTCCTGCAACTCGATGCGCAGGCCCTCTGCGGTGACAGTCACCTCGATCTGACCCTCGAGGTTCTTGAAGCCCGGAATCGTCTTGAGCTGTTCCCTGATGCGCTCAGCCGCGCGTTCGAGCGAGGCTGTTGCGGACGAGACGTCGTTGGTCTCCGTCGTCCCCGCGCCCATCACGCCGGCGCCGCCGACGATTGGCGATCGCCCGCCTTCGTGCGCGAAGATCCCCGGGTCCTTGAAGTAGGCCGCCACGGCGTCCTTCACGTCCTGCGGCTGGTTGACGAGCCACATCACGAGGAAGAACGCCATCATGGCCGTCACGAAGTCGGCGTACGCCACCTTCCAGGCGCCGCCATGGTGGCCACCGTGACCGCCCTTCTTCTTCTTGACGATGATGACCGGCGCGTGTTCGTGAGCCATCGTCAGGTCCTAGGCCGCCGCCGCGTCGGACTTCTGACCCTTGCAGGCCTGCTCCGTCTCGGTGAAGGTGGGTCGTACGTCCTCGGGCAGCGTCCGGCGCGCGAACTCCACGGCGATCGCCGGCGGGAAGCCCTTGTACACCGCGAGCAGTCCGGCCTTGATGCAGGTGAGGTAGCGGCCCTCGGCCTCCACCATGTGCTCCATGCTCGACGCCATCGGCTGCACGAATCCGTACGACGCGAGAATGCCGAGGAACGTGCCCACGAGCGCGGCGGCCACGCTGTGCCCGATCTCCTCCGGCGGGCCGCCGATCGCCTGCATCGTGATGACGATGCCGAGCACGGCGGCCACGATCCCGAGCCCGGGCAGCGCGTCGGCGACCTTCGCGAGCGTCTGCGCGGGCTTGAGGCTCTCGTGATGGTGGACGTCCAGATCCTCGTCCATCAACGCTTCCAGATCGTGCGGCGTCACGCCGCCGAGAATGATCACGCGCACCGAATCGGAGAGGAACGACACGGCATGGTGATTGGCGAGGAACGCCGGGAACTTGCTGAAGATGGCGCTCTTCTCCGGCTCCTCGACGTGCGATTCCAGCGCCATCACGCCCGACTGCTGCGTGAGGCGGTAGAGCTGATACTGCAGCGAGAGCAGGTCGAGGTACACGTCCCTGCCCGGAGGGCTCTTGAAGAACCCGGCCATCCGCGCCAGGAGCTGCTTGATCAGCGGCATCGGCGTGCCGATGACGAGCGCGCCAATCGCCGCACCGCCGATGATGATCAGCTCGTTCAACTGCCACAGCGCGCCGAGCACGCCTCCGTGCATCAGGTATCCCCCGGCCACTGAAGCCAGGACGATGACCGCGCCGACGATGAGCAACATGATCCGGAATCCTCAGCCTGCGAGGGGCACGTCGATCGCGACCTGCCGGTCGAGGACGCGCAACCACGTGTGAACGAGAGCGGGGTCGATGGTCTGCCCCGCCAGTGAGACCAGGCTTGCGCACGCATGGGCGCTCACCGCGGCCGGTTGCCCGGGCCACCAGCCGTGGCTCGCGCGATCGAAGTCCCGCACGAGCCGCGCGATGCGCGCCGCCAGCGGAATCTCCTCGCCGCGCAGACCCATCGGCAATCCGTCGCCGTCGAAGCGCTCGCTCACCGACAGGATGGCGGGCGCCAGGTGCGCCAGCGACGGCACGGCCTGGACGAGATCGTGTGAGGCGCGCCGGCGCTGCCATTCGAGCCAGGGGTTGTCACGCGACGGTGCGACCGCGAGTTGGCCGATGTCGGCCAGCAGCGCGACGTCGTGCGCCGTGCGTACGAGATGCGGCAGGCCCAGCGGCTCGGCCAGCAGACGCGCCCATTCGGCCGTGCGCCGCGCACGCGCCGCCGTGGCGCGATCGTGGCGGGCCAGCGCCGACAAGAGCAACGACGTGGGCGAGACGCCCGCCTCGGCGGCCGCCCGCAGGAGGCCGTTGACGTGGTGGAGGACGCCCGTCGGATCCGCCGCCGCACGACGGCGATCGGCCGAGGGCGGCGGGGACACGAGGGCCAGCAAGGACGAGGCGTCAGGAAGACCGTACATGCACGCTCCGGAATGGGGATCGATCCGTCGATCCATCCGGACGGGCAATCGGCCGCGCGGAGCCGCCCTTCAATCGCGCGGGTGGCAGCGACACGCCGGCGGGGGTATGCGTCAGCGGCGCGCGATGGGCATGCGCCATCCCGTCCCGAAGGCACGCGGCGTCACCTTCAGCACGGGGGCGGCCTGCTTCCGCTTGAACTCGGAGATGCGAACCAAGTGCAGCACGCGCGCCACGACAGCGGGATCGAAGCCGTCGGCCTCGAGCGTGTGCGCATCCGCGCACTGTTCGACGTGACGTTCCAGGATGGCGTCGAGCAGCGCATACGGCGGCAGGCTGTCCTGGTCGGTCTGGTTCGGCCGCAGTTCCGCCGAGGGCGCCTTGACGATCGACGACTCCGGAATCACGGGACCGCCGCGGTTCACCCAGCGCGCGATGCGGTAGACGAGCGTCTTGTAGACGTCGGCGATGACCGCCAGCGCGCCGTTCATGTCGCCATAGAGCGTGCAGTAGCCGGTCGCCAGTTCCGACTTGTTGCCCGTCGTGAGCAGCAGCGCTCCGGTCTTGTTCGAGAGGGCCATGAGCAGCGCCCCTCTGATACGCGCCTGGAGATTCTCTTCGGTGACGTCTGGCGCCAGGCCGGCGAACGGCGCAGCAAGGACATCGTCGAAGGCCGACATCACGGGCGCGATGGGCAGCGTGTGTGTGGCGATGCCGAGCGTCGTTGCGAGCGTCTGCGCGTCGACGAGACTCCCCTCACTCGAATACGGCGACGGCATCAGCACGCCCGTCACGCGATCGCGCCCGAGCGCTTCGACGGCGATGACGGCCGTCAGTGCCGAGTCGATGCCGCCCGAGAGCCCCAGCAGCGCGCGGCTGAACCCGCACTTGCGCGCGTAGTCGCGCACGCCGAGCACCAGCGCCTCGAACACCTCCTGCTCGACAGGCGTGTCCCACGGAGCGACAGCCGCGACAGGCAGCATCGTGTCGACGATCACCGTGTCTTCAGCGAACGCCGCGCCACGCGCCACGCACGTACCGTCGGGTGCGAACGCCAGGCTCCTGCCGTCGAAGACCAGATCGTCGTTGGCGCCCACCTGGTTGGCGTACAGCGCCCAGACGCCGTACTTCCGCGCCAGGTGCGTGAGCAGCGTGTCGCGTTGCGCGAGCTTGCCCTGTGCGTAAGGCGACGCCGACATGTTCAGCATCACGGGCGTGCCACTCCCGCGCAGCACCGCCATCGGATCGCCCTCGTAGCGGCGCGCGGTCCAGACGTCGGGGTCGTTCCACACGTCTTCGCAGATGCTCACCGCGGCGCGTGCGTCGCCAATCGTCACGGTCCCGACGCGCGGTCCGGGTTCGAAGTAGCGATCCTCGTCGAAGACGTCGTAGGTCGGCAGCAGCGTTTTCGCGAAACGCTCCCCTACCCTGCCGCGGGACAGGTGGACGGCGGCGTTCAGGAGCGGGCGCCCGGCTTCGACACCCGACGGGACAGGCATGCCGAGCAGCACGTCGGGCCCGCCGGCGAGTACCGTCGCGAGGCGTTCGGCAATCGTCTGCGCCTGCGCGATGAACCCGGGAAACAACAACAGGTCGCGCGGCGGATAACCCGTCAGCGCCATCTCCGGCGTGACGCACACGTCGACGGTGCCCCGCACGGCCGTGACTGCGGCCTCGATCCGCGAGGCGTTGGCCTCGAGCGCCCCGACCGTGGGATTCAACTGCAGCAGCGCAATCCGCATGCAACGGAAGAGTGTATCGTCCTCGGCCCATGACGCAGGCAGGCCGTAGGGGCGACGCATGCGTCGCCCCTACACCTCACGCACCACGCGCCTTCAACCCGCGAAGACGCGGCCGGTGGGCATGCCGGCGGGATCGGGGCGGGCGCCGGGCGCCGAGGGGGGGCGAGCTGCGGGCTCTTCGTTCGCCGCCGTCTCTTCGTTCAGGATGACGATGTCGACGCGACGGTTGGTGGCGCGGTCGGCGTCGGTGAGATTCCTGACGCGAGGATGGAATTCGGCGTACCCGGCGGCAGACAGGCGGCGCGGCTCCATCGCGGCCTGCTGGACGAGGAACGCCACGACCGACGTCGCACGTGCCGTCGACAGCTCCCAGTTGGACGCGAACCGTCCGCCTCTGATCGGCACATCGTCGGTGTGCCCTTCGACGCGGAGCGGCATCGCGGCACCCGTACCCAGCGCGTCGACGAGATCGCGCAGGACGCGGCGCGCCTGCTCCGAGAGATCCGCGCTGCCCGTGGAGAAGCTTCCCGCCTCGCGGAGCGAGACGACGATGCCACGGTGGTCGATGGCGACGTCGACGGCCGCACCGGAGAGCCGCGTGCGCAGGTGATCCGCGAGCTGCCGCTCCTTGTCGATCATCGTGGCGGGAGCTGCGGGCGTGGATGGCGGTGCCACCGCTGCGCGACCCTCCCCCACCGGTTGGCGCGACGCGAATGCCGTCTGCATCGAATCCACCACGGTGGCGAGCTTGCGGGCGTCGACGGTGGAGATCGCGTACATCGTCGTGAAGAACGCGAAGAGCAGCGTGATGAAATCCGCGTAGGAGACCAGCCAGCGCTCGTGACTGGGCGCGTGTGCCGCGTGAGCCCGGCGGCGCCGTGCCCGGCGCTCGGTCATGCCGCCCTCCGCGTGACACCGGGCGCGGACATCGCTTCTTCGGCCGTCAGCAGCCCCCGCAGCTTCTGTTCGATCACGCGCGGGTTCTGCCCTTCCTGGATGGCGAGCACGCCTTCGAGAATCATCTCGCGCCGGCGCGCGCGCCTGAGCGCACGGGCCCGCAGCTTGGCCGCGATGGGCAGCAGCACGAGGTTGGCCGATCCCACGCCGTAGACCGTGGCCACGAACGCCACGGCGATGCCGGCGCCGAGCTTTCCGGGATCGCTGAGGTTCTCCATCACGTGGATCAGTCCCAGTACCGCGCCGAGGATGCCCACGGTCGGCGCGTAGCCCCCGGCCGCTTCGTAGACGCGGGCGGGAGCGGACTCATACTCCTCGCGGCCGTCGTTCTCGGCCTCGAGCATGTTGCGCAGCGTGGTGGGGTTGGTGCCGTCGACGGCCAGCCGCAATCCCCGCTTCAGGAACGGATCCGACAGCGCGTCGAGGTCATCGTCCAGCGAGAGGATGCCTTCCCGGCGCGCCTTGATCGACAAGCGCCCAATCGTGTCGAGCAACTGTCCCGGCGCCGGCAGGTCGTCGACGAAGACGTAGCGCAGGCTGTGCCATGCCTGCTTGACGTCGGCCAGGGTATGGCTCAGAAACACGGCGCCGAGCGTGCCGCCGAACACGATGATCGCCGCCGCACCCTGGAGCAGAGAGCCGATCTGGCCACTCTCCATGACGTGGCCACCCGCGATCATCGCGACGCCGAGTGGCAGGCCGATCAGCGAGAGCGCGTCGTACGCGCGTCTTTTCCGCGCCGCCACGGGTCACTCCACGGCGCGCAGCGCCGTGACCTCCGCACGCCTCTCGCGCAGTGGTGCGACGAGCAGACTGCGCTTGAAGTCCCTGGCGCGCGCGACGATCTCGTCAGGCGCATCACGGACGATCAGCTTCTCGCCATTGGCGAGTGCGATCACGGTATCCGGGTGGAACTCGATCCACGTGACCTGATCGATGTTGACGAACAGGCTGGTGCCATCGAGGCGCGTGACGCGAATCACGCGTCCTCTCCGCCGGGGAGTCGTCGCGCGACCGTGATGACGTCGCGCAAGGGGGCCAGACGCGGATCGACACCCGTTTCGGCGAGACCCTCGGCGATCAATCTGGCGAATGCGAGATCTGCCGGCGTGTCCACGGTCAGCCGCATGTTCGCCGCCCGCACGTCGGCTGGCGCGAGCGGCTGCGCGCGGACGAGATCCGCGTGCTGCCGTGCCCATGGCGTCACATGCTCCCTGTCATACGGCGACGTGGCCTGCCGCTGTGCGCGCAGCAGTACGTCGCGTCGAATGCCTTCAACGGCAGCGCCCATCGGCAGCCCCTCCTCGACGGCGTAATCGGCACCGGCGGAAAGGACCTTGAGCACGCGCATCGGGGCATCGATGTCGACGAAGGGGTTGTCGGCCGTGGCGCGAATGACGTACGTGGCCTCGCGATGCCGTTCGACTACCGCGGCAAATCGCGCCAGCACATCATCGGCGGGTCCGCCGAACGCTTCGACGCCCATGTCGACTGCCAGATCGACGAGGACGCCATCGTCGGGCTGCGTCGTGGTTGCGAGGACGACAGGGCCCACGTCAGCGGCGAGGAGGCGCGTCAGGCAGTACTCGACGAGGGGATGGCCGGCCATGACGGCCATCACTTTTCCCGGCAGTCGCTGCGACCCCATGCGGGCCTGCAGGATCAGCACGGCACGGCCGGCCACGTCACGCACGCGCGGGGACGAGCGTCCGCTCCGGCGTCCCGAGCACGTCCGCATCGGCGTCGGTGAGGAACAACGACGCCTCGTAGCTGCTCATGCGCAGTCCGTCGGTGAACGCGCCGATCCGCGGGGCGAGCCTCTCGCCACGCGCCGCGCGCACCGTCCATTCGGCGAAGTCGGCGCCTGCCGCGAGCGTGAGCTGGATGCCGCCGCTGAAACGAGGATTGATCTCGAACACCACGGGCACGCCC
>CAYRAE010000068.1:0-12039 GCA_964422175.1 uncultured Luteitalea sp.
CATCGACCGTACCCTTCCGCAGGCGCCGGTAGTCGCGCAGCGCCTCGACGGCGACATCCACGCCGATCCTGTTTCGGAAACGGAAGCAGTCCACGACGGTTCGCGCAGGGCTCGTGACGCGGACCGCCACGCCCTCAATGTCGTGTACCTCGATGCCAGCGGTCAGCGCTGCACCGGACACGCGCACGACACGAACGCGCGCCACATCGAGCCGAGGAACGCCGGCGCGACGATCGACGGCCAGCCACACTTCGCGCGCATGCTGCGTGCCGATGGCGTGGAAGCGGAGCGCGGTCAGGAGGCACACGATGCCCCTGGGCACGCGCGTGGCGACCTCAGCCAGCGTGTGATGCTCGCTCGGGGCGAAGGAGGCTGGCGCGTAGAGGCCGCGCCCCAGACGCGTCAGCTCGCCCTGACGGGTCAAACGCCTGACCTGCTCCGGATGCACGCCGAGCGCACGGGCCTCCGTCAGGCGGAAGATGCCTTTGTCGCGGATAGCGCGCGGAAGGTTCGACATGCCGTGTCGTTATACGTCCAATTGAGCGCAACTGAATGTATATTGACACGCGGTCACAGCCGCCGCGCCGCAATCGCCGCGCCCGCTGGTATCGTCTTGGCACTCGACGTGAGCCGGACTCTTCAGGATGTTGCACGCCAGTAGCTCGAATCCCCCCGAGGCACGCGTGCGCCCTCGGGCAGGCGCGACTCAGGCCTTGCACCACTGACATCGACATGTTGACCACGTTGCGGATCAGGAACTTCAAGGCATGGAAGGACACCGGGGAGGTTCGGCTCGCACGGCTCACGGTGCTGTTTGGCGCCAACAGCGCTGGCAAGAGCAGCCTGGGCCATCTGCTGCTCGCCCTCAAGCAGACGGCATCCTCTGCTGATCGGCGCCGTGCACTGCATACGGGGGACGAAAGCTCCCTCATAGACCTGGGGACGTTCGTCGAGACGCTGCACGGGCACGACAAGAAGGCGGTGCTCGAGTTCCGCCTCGGATGGACGATCCCCGGCGACCTGGAAGTGCACGACCCGCTGGACAGGAAGCAGGTCTACCACGGCGACGGGCTCTCGCTCGAGAGCACGATCGCCGCCGGCGCGAACGAGCAACCAGTGGTTCGGACGGTTCGATATGAGCTCCGCGAAGATGACAGGCCGGTACTAACGGCAAGGCTCGAGAACGAGGGGAGTAAGGTTCAGCTCAGTGCTGCGCCGTACAAGCTGGTTCATGCGGTGGGTCGCAAGTGGCCGCTCGATCCGCCCGAGAAGTTCTACCGGATTTCCGACCACTCACTCGCGCGCTTCCGGAACGCCGATTTCCTCGCGAGCTTTGCGCTCGAGGTCGAACGGATGCTCGGGTCGATCAGCTACCTGGGGCCGCTTCGTGAGCGCCCACATCGCACCTACGGCTGGGCGGGCAATACGCCGGAAACCGTGGGCACCAACGGCCAGTACGCCATTGCGTGCATCCTCGCGGCGGAAGCAGCGGGTCGGAGACTCAACCGCGGCAAGGGAAAGCGTCAGCAGTCGTTCACGCGATTCATCGCGCAATGGCTCGTCGATCTTGGCGTGCTCGACAGCTTCACGGTGCGCCCAACCGCACCAGGTCGCAAAGACTACGAGGTGAAGGTCAAGGCACGTGGCGAGCACACCGAAGTGGGCCTTCCGGATGTCGGCTTCGGCGTGTCTCAGGTTCTTCCTGCCCTGGTTCAGGCGTTCTATTGCCCGCCGGAATCGATCGTGTGGATGGAGCAGCCCGAGATTCATCTCCACCCGCAGGTCCAGGCCGAGTTGGCCGACGTGTTCATCTCGGCGGTGCAGGCCTACGAGCGGGGACGCCCGCGCAATGTGCAGCTGATCGTCGAGACACATTCCGAGCACTTCCTGAACCGGCTCCAGCGACGGATCGCCGAGCAGGCCCTCGCACCGGAAGACGTCGCGATCCATTTCGCCAGGCCGACCTCGACCGGCGCGGCACTGGAGGAGCTGAAAGTGAATCTCCTCGGCGACATCACCAACTGGCCGGAGAACTTCTTCGGCGACGAGATGGGTGACATCGTGGCGCGTACCGAGGCGGCCTCCAGGCGGCGCGCGGTCAGCGAATGACTGTCGTCGTCGACACGAATGTCATCCTGACCGCCAACCGTCAGCATGCTGACGTGAGCGAGGCGTGTATCGTCTCGTGTGTTCAGAGGCTCCACGAGATCGTGACCCGCGGACGGGTGGCGATCGATGATGAGTACCGGATCCTGAACGAGTACAAGAACAGAACAACGCCGCATATCGGCAAACGACCTGGCGATGCCTTCGTGAAGTGGCTCCTGCGAAACAACGCCAACCCCGCGCGCTGCGATCGAGTGACGCTCCAGGAACACGAGGAGCGCGGGTTCGAGAGCTTCCCGCAGGACGATCGACTGGATGCGTTCGACCCCGCCGATCGCAAGTTTGTTGCCGTGGCTCACGCACACGCCGATCAACCGCTCATCCTGCAGGCGACCGACTCGAAATGGATCGATTGGGCACCTGCACTCCGCGACCACGGGGTGAACGTCGAGTTCCTCTGCCCGGGGGACATCCGGACCTTCGACGACAGGAAGAAGCGTCGGAAGGGAAGGGAACGATGACGGAGTTCGTTCGCTTTCCACACACGCCACACCTGGCGTGGCTTGGAGCAGGCAGGCCGCGCGACGACAAGGTCCTTGCGCCCGAGGACGTCGGTGATTTGCTCGCGGGCGACGTCATCGTCGAGGAGAAGATCGACGGCGCGAACCTCGGCTTGTCCGTGGATCGGGACGGTACGCTCCGCGGTCAGAACCGCGGCAGCTATCTCGACCTCGATGCGCCGCACGGACAGTGGAAGCCGCTGAAACGCTGGTTGTCGACCAGGCGATATGCGCTCGCGGAGGCGCTCGGACCAGACCTCATCCTGTTTGGCGAATGGTGCTACGCCCTGCACAGCGTGCGGTACACGCGCCTGCCTGACTGGTTTCTCGCCTTCGACGTCTACGACAGACGGAAGGGTGAATTCTGGAGCGTGGACAGGCGTACCGAGTTCGCGACGGGGCTGGACATCCGAACGGTGCCGGAGCTGGGGCGTGGCCACTACGATGTCGCCCGATTGAAGGCACTTCTCGGCAGATCGCACGTATCCGATGGTGCCGCAGAGGGGCTCTACGTCCGGCGCGAAGTGGGTGGTGTGCTGGCGGCCCGCGCCAAGCTGGTACGCGCCGAGTTCACGCAGGCGATCGACGAGCATTGGTCGAAGCGCCGGTTGGAAGCGAATCAGCTCGCGCTGGGGCTCGGAGGGAACGCGAAAGCCTGAATGCCCGAGACGACAAAGCCCGCGATGAGCGCGGGCCTGACGGAAAGCGCTTCATCCGCGCGAATCGTAGTACGCCAGGCAGGCGAAGACCTGGGAGCGCTTCAGTTCCGGGAAGCTGCGGCAGACATCGTCCACACTTGCGCCAGTGGCGGTCAGCGCGATCACGTCGTGCACGCCGATGCGGATTCCGTCGACGATGGTGTGGCCCGAACGGACGCCGGCGCGACGTGTCAGGTGCTGATAGGAGAGCGCGGGCATGGTCTCGGGCTTCTCGACGGCGATGCCCGGAAACGACCAAACCCGCTACTGTGAGCGGGTTCTGGAGAGCACCGGATGGTCCGCCTTCGCCCTGCGGGCTTCGGCGGGACAACTTTTCGCTGGAGCACTCTGCGAAAAGTTGGTTGCGGGGGCTCACCCAAGACTACATCGGCGTCTCTGCTGGACGGCAGCGTAAACACGCGTTTTTCGCTGCTTTTCAGGGAGATATGCCATGTCAGACGCACGTTGGGGAGAAGACCCGCGCGAGCGCGGTGACGACTCGCGCGACCTGAGCCGCGGTGGACGGGGCGGAGGCTCCGATGTTCGCGGGCGGGAGCGCCTGGAGCCTCGCGAAGTGTTCGCGAATCACGTCGACCTGCCTCGTGAACGCGAACGTGAGCACGTCTGGGGCCGCGAGCACTGCCACATGCTGCGCGGCTCCGAGAGCCGCACGCTGGCGTCGGTCGGCGCCTTCCGCGTCATCCGGAGCGAGGACCTCCGTGACACCTTCGACAAGCCACTCGACCCGCGCCACGGCGAACTGTGGCACTTGCGTGAGGCTGGCCTCGTCCAGACCGTACGCCTCGACCGCGACACCACGGCGATCACGCTGACCAGAGAAGGACGCGAACTGCTCGAAGGTCACCGCCGCGACCAGGACGCGCCGGACCGACAGACCTTCAACGACGGCATCCAGCGACCGCGCGAGTTGAAGCACGACGCTGCCGTCTACCGTGCGTACCTCGAAGAAGCCGAGCGCCTGCACGAGGCCGGTGCGGAGATCCACCGCGTCATCCTCGAGAACGAGCTGAAGGCGGAGTTCCAGACGTTCCTGCAGGAGCCGAATCGCGACCGCGCGGACAGCGACGGACGGCCCGACCGCAGCCCGCTGGAGATCGAGTCCTGGGCGCACGAGCACAACCTGCCGTGCGACGCGCAGGGACACGTCCAGTTCCCGGACGTGCGCATCGAGTACGACATCGACGGACGCGACCACACGCTCGACGTCGAGGTCATGACGCCGCACTACCGGGGTGCGCACGCGGCCGGCAAGTCCAGCTCCGGCTTCTCGCTCTACTTCTCGGGGCGAGGTGGTGGTGGCGGCCGCGGCGGCGGTCGCGCTCGCGGCCACGCCGAGGAGTTCCTCTGGCGAACGCCGACGAACGCGTTCAGGCCGTCGCCAAGCGGGGCTTCACGGAGCGCCAGGCGCGCTTCTTGACCACCGTTATGCTGCACGCGGGCGTATGCGTCCCACGCCAGTACGCGCGCTTCTGCGGCATCGTCCACGGCGCGAAGACACGGAAGTTCTTCGCGAAGCTGGTACGCCTCGGCTTCGCGTCGATGTACGACTGTCGCCACAACCGTGCCCGCATCTACCACGTCACCCAGCGGGCGCTCTACACGGCAATCGGCGAGCCAGACAGCACGTTCCGGCGACGCATGTCCATCAACCGTGCCATCCAGCGTCTGATGGTCCTCGACGCCATCGTCGAAGACCCCGATCTCGTGTGGCTGGCGACTGCCGAGGAGAAGGCCGCGAACCTCACGGCGCTCACGTTAATCGCGGCTACCGATCTGCCGCATGCCACTGTCGGCGAGGGCGACGCCCGCAAGGTCCGCTACTTCCCGGAGCGCCTCCCGATCGGCATCCACATCGCCGGTCGCGGTGTCCTCGTCTACGTCTTCGGCACGCCCGACTACGACGGTTTCCGTCTCTTCCTCGAACGCCACGCCGCGCTGCTTCGCGCCCTGCCCGCGTGGACGCTCCGGATCGTCGTCCCGCCTGAGTGCCACGGCATCGGAGAGTTCTCCAAAGCCATCGTGGAGCAGCACCTGATGGCTCCCATGAGAACGGCCACCGTGGACGAGATGCGGTGGTACTTCGAGCAGCGCGGCTCCGTGGCACCGACCGACATTGCTCGATTCCATCAAGCTCGCTCGGCCTTCTCCGAGCCACACTTGCAGGTGCTCTACCGGCTGTGGAAGCAGGATGGCGAAGCCGCGCTTGTAGGCGTCAGCAGCCATGCCATCCGCGAGGCGGTCGACGTCGGGAGAGGCCGTGTCGAGGTCCTCGATCTCGGTCATCGGTACGGTCATCTCTCTCCCTTGGCTGCCGTCTCTTGAACCTGAGACCCGCCGCCTGCTTGCAACCAGGAACTGGCTAGCACGTTGACGTGTCGGAGATGCAGGAGGGGGCCGAGGAGGTAGACGAGGGTCCGATGCGTGGTTGGCCCCTCTCCTACGCGACCGTCGGCGTAGATAGGTCGCGCGCCTCAGAACGAGCGATCGCCCGTGTCAGCCGCCAACCCCTTGGACAGCCACGGGTTCCCGCCCGCCCGCGGCCAGCACTGCGGCGGCGTTCTGTGCCGACGCCTGAGCGCCCCGGTCAGCGATCAGGACGGAGATGAGGCGTGAGCGACCCCGCCTCGTGTCCGCGATTGCGGATCCGCGCGTGTCAGCGGGGTCGCTCACGCCTCACATGTCGGTGTCCGGCGCAGAGAGGGCGCTGCAGCAGATCGTGCCGAGTTCGTGGCCGCCAGATGGACACGAAACGCGCACGCGTGTTCGGGAAGGATTGGCCCAGCGCATGGCCCGGATCTTTCCGTCAACTTGTCGGGAACGCCGACGCTCCGACCTAGGATTGTGCGGAAGCGAAGGCGCGCGTCAAGACTGCCCTCACGTTGTTCGGCGCTGCGCGGCCTTGACCCGCGCCGTACGCTTCCGATGGTCTTGGGCCACTATCGGAGCGTCGGTGGAGTTCGCGACGTCCTACGCGCCAGCGTCGATCGCGTCCAGAAGCTCGGATGCGAGTGCAGCACACGATGCGGCAACGACTTCGGCCGGCAGCAGCGCGCCCGCGGCGCGGACAGCCATCTGCGGGCCGTCAGCGCGAGCGTCGGTGAAATGCTCGTGCAGGACACCGAGGGCTTCGCGCGTCACCTCACGCGCGACATCAACCTGCAGGAGCCCGCTGAACGTCGCGGCGAGCGCCACCGTCTCTGTCGCCTGCAGCAATCGCAGGATGTCGAGCGCGTCCTTGTCTTCCAGGCGGCGCTGCTCGCGTTCGGCCACGCGTTCGGCGATCTTGTGAGCCTTCGCGATCAGGAGAGCGGCAGGGCCGGCAATGGCCACGTCGAAGGCGCGCAGGTCGGTCGGCTCCAGTGCACTGATAGAGACCACCGACTTGTCGATGAGCGCGGCCTCGAGACCACGCGTCTTGCGGGCCACTTCCTTCGCATGGCCGTGCAGCCTGGCCGCGCGACGCCCGGGACCGCCGACGGCATCAGGCACCATCAGGTCCACTTCCACGTTCGCCGGCGTGCCTGTAACACTCCGAGAAGCGATCCACACGCCCACTCTGTTGCCGCGGACGAACCGTGCGCCGATCATCGCAGCCTCGATTTCCGGAATCTCTCGGAGCAGCGCGGGATCGAGCGTGATGTCGGCGTCGAGTGTGAACTCGGGGACGCCCAAGTCGATGGTTCGCGTATGCAGGTACACCGCCTGCGCGCCGACGACGATCACCGCGCTGCGCTGGTCGCCCAGCGCTTCGAGCGCGTCGAGCAGAACCGCCCGGGCGAGCACGTATCGTGGATCAGCTGCGCCAGGCATCCTCGTTCTCCTGCATCCACTGCAGTAGCGCCTCGGCCTCGTTCGGGCCACGGCCGGGGCTCGTCATCAGGTCAGCCGCGATCTGGCTGAGCGCCGCGATCGTGATCCCCTTCTTCACCGACGTTCGCTCGAAAACGACATCGTCGAACGGTGTGAAGAGCGCGACGTTCGCGCCAGCCTCTGCGGGACGAAGGTCGAGCGCCTGCTCGACATCGCGCGGCCGGTCCACGTACAGCGTGAGTAGGCGCGGCGGCGCCACCGGTGCGACTTCAGCCGCGGCCCACGATCCGGTCACGGCATACCTCACCTTCAGCTGTTTGAGACGCTCGGTGACTGCCGGAATGCCTCGGGCAGCCAGGTACATCGTCGCGCCCTGACGACGGAACGGCGAGTACTCCTGCGACCATCGGTTCAGAAGTGCGCGCCAATCGACGTTGGTGACGGGGCCGCGTGGCGCGCGCGTGACGAGTGCTTCGCGATCCAGGAAGTCAATGACGCGGGAGGTGTAGCCGGGATCGACGCCGGCCCGCTTGGCGAGCTCGCGCAGTCCGACCTGCGGCCGGAAGTCGCAGAGAGCCCGAACGAGCCGACCGGCCTTGGCGCCCTTGAGGGATTTGCGATCCCGAGGGCTCGGCTCCGGGTTCTCCCGCGCGCCGGTGGTCTCGATGAACAGACCCGGTTCTGTCAGCTCCAGCCGGACATTGCCCGTCAAGTCGGCGTAGGCGAATCCTCGACTGCGAAGACGTTCCTGCGTCCGAGGGCTGAGGAAAGGGGCGGCAATCAGGACGGGCTCGTCCGGAGTGGGCTGCAGTGTGGCGGCCAGGTAGTCCACGTCCTTCGGCTCGACGCGGCTCTTCGCGCCCACGCGAACGCTTCCCGAGCCGGCACCCTTGCGACGCACGCTCAGGATGGCGTCACCAGAGGCCACGCCTGCAGCCTTCGAGGGCTTGAGCACACTGCCAGCCCAGCCGGAAGGCAGGCGTCCCTGGAGTGCCTCGACAACCTCGGCAAGGAGGATGTTGTCTACACTAGGACTGTTGCCCACAACGGGCAACAGCATACTACAGGCAACATTCAGCAGCCAAGCCAGGCGCAGTGACCTTGAGGGTCAGGACTCAATCGCGTCCCAGTATGGCTGCATCACGCGGGTCATACGGAGCTGGCCTGCGTGACGCCACAGCTCATCGACCGTGCCCTTCCTCAGGCGGCGGTAGTCCCTGAGCGCTTCCACCGCGACATCGACGCCAATCTTGTTGCGGAACTTGAAGCAGTCCACGACGGTGCGGGCCGGGCTCGTCACGCGCACGGTCACGCCTTCGACCTCGTGTTCTTCGATTCCGGTGGTCAGGGCCGCTCCAGACATCCGCACGATCCGGACTGGGGCGACATCGAGCCTCGGGATGGCCGCGCGCCGATCCACGGCCAGCCAGACCTCGCGTGGGTGCTGCGTCCCAAGGGTGTGGAAGCGCAGGGCCGTCAGCAGGCACACGATGCCCTTGGGCACACGCTTCGCGACCTCGGCGAGCGTGTGGTACTCGCCTGGCTGCGCAGACGCCGGGGCATAGAGCCCCCGGCCCAGACGCGTGAGATGCCCCTGACGAGTCAGCCGGCGGATCTGCTCAGGGTGCAGGCCGAGCGCCTTGGCTTCCTTGGGACGGAAGACACCGGTGTTCCGGATGGCCTTGGCGATGGTGGGCACGTCGTGTCATTATAGCTTCACTTGAATATATGTGGAGTGATTTCAACACGACCGCCTCAAAGCTGAGCGCGCCTACTGTGCCGCGCTTCACTCAAGTCGATACTGCCCGTATCGGGTATACTTCTTGGAGTCGGACTCGTCGATGACCGTCTTGAAGCGCAAAGACTTCGCCCCTTGGCAGGCTGGAGAGAGGCTGCCCGATGACGCCTTGTGCAACGCCGTCAAGGAGATGGAGAACGGCCTGATCGACGCCGATCTGGGCGGCTTCCTGTACAAGAAGCGCGTGGCTCGCTCTGGTGGCGGCAAGAGTGGCGGATACCGGACCATACTCTCGGCCCGGATCGGCAAGCGCTACGTGTTCCTGCATGGCTTCGCGAAGAAGGACAAGGCCAACATCGCGCAGGACGAGAAGAAGGCACTGCAGTTCGCCGGCAAGGTGTTCCTGGACCTTTCACCTGCCGAACTGACGAACGTGCTGCGCGCGGGCTTACTGGTGGAGGTGCATTGTGTCCAGCAAACTCATTGAGTCTCTTCGTGGCGACCTCGTCGCGCTGGAGAAGATCGGCGCCATCAGCAAGGTGACGATGCGGCAGTTCGACGCGATCTGCCCTCCGTCCGTGCGAGAGTTCACCGCGGCAGACATTAAGCGGCTGCGCGAGCGGCTGAAGTTCAGCCAGCCCGTGTTCGCCCACCTGCTGCACACGACGGCTTCGACCGTCCGCAAGTGGGAGCAGGGCGACACGCGGCCGGCTGGACCCGCGTTGAAGCTGCTGAACGTGATCGCGGACAAGGGGCTGGAAGCCGTCCTGTAGACGGGTGGATGGCGTCTCACAACCGGTGTCCACAACACGCTGCGAACGCCGTGTCTTCGCGACAATGGCGTTTCTTTCGCAGGAGCACTTCCGTGGCAAGGCCCAAGCGCCGTACTCGACGCAGAGCCGGTTTGAACAGGTCCCAGCACATGGCGTTGACGCGGTCGGGCACCCGTCGCAGGCCCCCCCGGGACTCATCGGCCACAGGATCGCGCAACGCGTCTGAGCGCTGTGACGTTCACACGCGGTCATCTGACACAGCAAGCCGGCGCTGCACTTCCTTTATGAACTGAACCAGATGTCGACTGGCGTCTTTGCGGCGGGCGTTGGCCCTGGCCGGTTGCGCCAGCAGGGGATGGCGATAGAGGACGTCGCCGGTTCGCCTCGGAAAGCCCACGGCTCCACCAAGATCGATCAGGATGCGGTCGAGTTCCCGCCGATTGATACCCACGAAACTGCCAGGGTGCTCGACTGTTCGTTCCCGCCGGTGCTGCGCCATTTCGCCCTCGCTCGAAATCCTCCCCGCCGTCGAAGTCCATTCACCCCGGCCGCAGCCGGCGGCCGGCCCCTGCCTCGCAGGGGGCCGACCGTCGGGATGCTGACGGATCACCACGTGGCTCCTCACGCCACCCTCGTGGGCCGTAGTCTTGCGAACTGGTCGGCCAGTTCGTCCACCTTGACGACGTCACGAGCGTACGGCCGGAGCTCTTCGCTGATCGTTCCCATCGTGCCGATGAGAATCAGGTCGACGTTCTCGAACTCAACCAGGTACTGGATCGGCGTCTTGAAGTCGCCGTCGCCCGCGGCGAAGAAGAGCTTGCGCCACTTCCGGTTGCTGTACGACAGCGTCAGATGGAAGGCCAGACTGACGTCGACGGCCTTCTGTTGGGTCAACTCGTACTGGGTGCCCTGCGTCGGGTGCACCACCGCACCACCGCCCATGGTGCTCGGCCAGTAGAGCGGCTTCTTCGTCAGCCATTCCAGCTTTACGCGCAGGCCCGGGCCACTCGGCGGTGGGTACGCGAGCGCGTTGTGGTACGCGTTCGTGCGGGCGGACGGCGGATCCTGGTCGGCATTGAAGTAGTAGGCGTCCTCGATGCGCTCGCGCGCCCCGACGTCGCAGTAGGTCGCTTCGAGGTGCTGCCGAACCTTGACGTAGTCCAACTGGTCGGGGCGGTTAAGCCTCTGCCACACCTTGCCCAAGTACTCGCCATCCACGAACCACGCTGCACTCATCTCGGTCTCCTTACCTACGCCAATTTGGAGAGCTTCCAGAGGCGGTCGAGGCGCATCGACTGCCATTGACCATCGTAGCCGGCCCTGGCCTGTCGTGTCAACCGTAAGCTGTTGAAAATAAAAGGTTTATTGATATTATTCTGTTGGCAAATTTCCATATGGAATATAGATTCAAAGATAGAGAAAAACTGAAATAGTCCACACTCCATGCAATGGAAGATCTGCTGCTGAAAGATCGCGCTAAGGAATTGCGAGAATGGCTCAATAGCAAGAGTCTGAAAGATTGAAAAGAAGCCAACGCGGGAATGAGAATCGGAAGGAGCGCGATACGAGCGAGATACGAGGGTGATACGAGCGGTTGACAGGCAGCCGGGTCAGGCGTAGCCTCAATCCATCTCCCGTGGCGCTCCGCGCCACCCCCGCCATCGGCCCAGAGCCTATGGAGGGCGCCTTCACTCCCGTCGCCCCAGCGGAGCCGGGAGTGGGCATCCACTCACAAGAGCGACAGACGCACCGCACGCGAAACGGCTCGCCAAGGCCGTCGCCGGTGCCTGAGGACCATCGCCGCGCGTGGCACACCACCTGCGGGCCAGTCCTCGACGGCCGCAACGAACGCGCCGTCATCCGGACCGTACCGCGCATCACGCTCCGCGGGCTGCAAGGGTCCTCTCGGGCTCGACGGCCGATGCCGCGCCTATACCGGCAACGTATCGGACCGTCGAACGCCGCTCCGTTCCTCGGGACGGACATCGGCCAACGGCCGCGCGGCACAGCCCCGAGTGGTTCCCAACGTTCAACCGTTGCAGCTCTTCGCCGGGGGTATCATGCGAGGACGGAAGCGATCTCGTTTGTGGAGGCCGATGCGTGGACGCGAGGCGTTCAGGCGTGGCCGCCGCGTATCGTCGGAGACCGATGCTCGGGTCGATGAATCGTTCCGCGCGCTGGCGCGGTTGCTCGCGCGGCAGGCCGCGCGTGAAGCGTTCAATCGCGCTATGAGCCGCGAAGCCGACCGATCGACTAAAGAGGGCCGCGAATGAAAGCCGCCATCTACGCCCGCTACTCGTCCGAGAACCAGCGCGAAGCCTCCATCGAGGACC